>NZ_CP041666.1:0-301283 GCF_007301515.1 Radiobacillus deserti | reverse complement strand
GTGTTACCAGAAAAGGAAACCATTAAGATTCAAAAGGAATATGAAGAATGTGTATCTCGCCGCGATATTCATGTATATGAAGATCACTTTATGAGCGGAAATGATAAAATATATAGTCATACGGTTTTAACCCCCATATTGGACGAAAAGAATGTCTGTCAATTTGTCCTGGGTGTGACGAGAAACATCTCAGAGAAACAAGAATACGAAAATCAACTTCTTAACCTCGCCTATTACGATGATTTAACGAATGTATTCAATCGAAGAGGCTTTGGTCAGGCCTTAAATGAAGAATTAGAAAAAGCAAAAAGTGAGCAATCTATTCTAGCTGTTATGTTTCTAGATGGGGATAACTTCAAGCAAGTAAATGATACATATGGACACGAATACGGTGATCATCTGTTAAAGCAAATAGCGCATCGCCTAGTACAACATAGTAAAACGAACTTAGTTGCCAGAATTGGTGGAGATGAATTTGCTATTCTTTTAACATCCTATTCTACTGTGAGCCAACCTCACGTATTCTGCGAACAATTAATTAATCAATTCAATCAACGTTTTATAATAGAAAACCAAGCCATAACCGTTACGCTTTCAATAGGAGTAGCTATTTATCCGGAACATGGGAACACTCCACAGGAATTACTCCGAAATGCTGATAGAGCCTTATATATGACGAAAAGATCCGGCAAAAATAATTTTCATATTTACGACTAATAACCAAGAAGTTAGGTGTTTCCACCTAACTTCTTTATTTCTTATAATCCGATTCATTGGGGTTTTCTAAAATGATTCGCCCATTCTCTAGCAAAACCTGGAGCTTGTTTGCATTCCCGACACCAATCGCATCTAAATAATCTCTTGGTATTTGGAGCCTTCCTGCTTTATCCAGTACAGCTAGTTCCACATGGGACTCTTCTTCTCCTTCTATATGTTCTGCTTCTCTTAGCACGTCTTCATAATAGGGTTTTCTCAGTATTTCACTAGACGTACGTCCGTCCCGGATTGCTACGACTCGGTCCATTTTTTTCGTTAGCTGCATATCATGCGTTACAATAACAATCGTTACGCCCAGCTCTTGATTCAATGTACGGAACACATCCAAAATAATATCCGCTGTTTTTGTATCCACACTTCCTGTTGGTTCATCGGCTAGTAACAGCTTGGGATAGTTAGCTAAGGAAATCGCGATCGCAACCCGTTGCTGTTCGCCTCCCGATAGCATGTGAAGCTTATTATGAATGCGGTGTCCCATTCCAACCATCTCAAGAAGTTCTTTTGCTCGCTCTCTTTTATGTCTTCCTTTTAGCAACATTGGCAATTCAACATTTTCGAGCGCCGTTAAATAGGGCAACAAATTTTTGGCATTATTTTGCCAGATAAACCCGACTGTCTCTAATTTATATCGAACCAAGTCTTTATCGGACATTCTTAATAGATCCTTGCCATCTACAATAAGCTTACCTGCAGTCGGACGATCTAATCCACCTAGCATGTTTAGCAGAGTGGACTTGCCACTCCCACTATTGCCGATGATCCCCATCATTTCTCCCTTCTCCACATTTAAATCCAAGCCTTGAAGGGCCATGACTTCTAAATCTTCATCGACTTTATAAATTTTTACTAAGTCTTCACAGGTTATCATGCATCTTCACCTAACTTTACTGCTTGATGAATGTTAATCTTACGCAATAGTACGATAAGTAACGAAAGACCAATTCCTAACATAACGAGTACAAATAGATATATTTTAAGTTCATCACTCGCTGAAAAAATGACTTCAAAAGGTGGTACGACGTCTACAGGATCAAACGATAACTGGAACAATGGAACAAATAAGCGACTGGTGACGCCCCCGACAAAAATGCCAAGCATACATGCCACACCAGACGTCATGAGCTGTTCCCAAACTAAAATACTAATTAGCTTAGGCATCGGAATTCCCATGGCGCGGTAAACTCCATATTGTAAAGTTCTTGATTTTAATGTCACCGTCCAATACAACAAGAATCCTATAAAACTGAGTAGAATTGAGATGATAAATCCTAATGTAAGCATGCCATTCAATCCTAATAGGAAGGCACTATTTTTTAGTTCTATTAGATTAGGATAAATATCCTTCATATTCACGATAGGTAATTTCTCTTTTTTCATACTGTTATAAATTTCCACTCGTGATGCCTCTTCTCCCGCTTTTAACCACACGTCATAAGGTTCTAATCCCATTACATTTTGTACAAATGGCAAATTGGCCACTACTAAAGAGGGCTTCTCATCATTTTCCTTTTTTTCATTCGGATTAAAGGCCGGCCAGTAATCCACTATCCCATAGACAACAAACTCCGCCGAGCCTGAACCATCCCACTGCATAGTTACATAGTCGCCTACCTTAGCACCTAAAGATTTTGCGGTCGCCGTCGATAGAAGGATAGAACTAGGTTCTTTCGCTAATAGATTTAAGTACTGATACCAATGATGGTCCAATAATGTTGGTTTAAACCAAGCTGTTTCACCAAATCCTTTCGGTTCAATCGCCATGAGCTGACCCGTGAATATGGTGTTTCCATTTGCTTCTACTTTTACGCCTTCTTTCTCAAACACTTTGGTTACCTCTTCAATTCCGTCAATGTTCTGAAATGGTTCAAACGGGGGCTCGGTGTAAACAACCGCTTCAGCTTGTTGTGGTTTCTCTCGCTCGGGATTTTCCGCGTCCTCCCTAGTCTCCTGAGAGCCGTAAGATCCAGCAGGAATGGCATTACTTTCCCATTTTGTTTCAACTGTAATATCAGCTCCATTTTCATAACGAATTTGTTCCTCTAAATTACTGTTAATCGTCCGGGCCGCACTTGCACTAAAAACACCCATACCGATTGTCATAATGAGAAATACCATAAAAAATTGATACTGTTTCGCTGAACGACTTACTTGCACAAATGTTGCATAAAGAGAAATCGACCAAAAGCGGTCTCCGAGTTTGTTTATTAGCTTTAATAAAAAAGGATAAATTCTTAATATAAATAACCCTAAGCCAATAATAAAGATGGCAGGTAGGAAAAATAAAGTTGGATCAATAGGGAGCTCAGCGGATTGTGCTGTGTAAAGCATTTGGTTTTCTTTAAAAGCATACCAGCCATACATAGCTACGGAAAGGAGAGTTACATCTAATAGAACAGAGTACCATTTATACCCCTTTGCTTGGTCCGCAAGCTGTTGTTTTTGGTTTATGATACTACGATTGGATGCTTGAAATACCGGAATCATGACCATCACAATTGCTGCTAAAACTGCTAAAAACCCATATAAAAACGATTGTGGCTCGAGCTGGATAGGTAAAGAAGTTCGTTGTACAAATTCTAGAAATCCATTTGTCGCCCCTAATATCTTACAGAGGAATAATCCAATCGGTGGCCCTAATACAAATGCAATTGCACCCAACATACTGACTTCTAGGAAATAGATGAGTAGAATTTGTGTGCGCTTTGCTCCTCTACTTGCTAATACGGCGATCTCATTCATTTGTCGATTTATGATTAAACGCGAAACCATAAATAGGTAGATTCCTAGCATAACAAGGACAGGCACGTTCAAAGACCACAGCATGATCGTTAGTTGTTTTCCTTTTAATTCATAGGACCCGATAAGATCTTTCGTTGGAAAATCAATAAGTAAAATCGTATCTAGTTTATTAGATACCTCTTCTTTCACTTTATGCTCTAGTTGAAGTAAAGTTGGAATATCTTCTTTGTAAAGCTGCATGTAATCAAACGCAGAAACAAATTTTATGGTCTCTAACAACTTCACGTGCTCTTTTAAAAAAGAAGTCCGATATAGAGATTCCGAAATAATAAAGTCTTTGCTGTAGGCTTCCGGCGATAAAGAGACCCAATATGGATCCCTCGGGTCTTTAGCTACAAATGTACCGACAGGCTTTATCCTTATTTCTGTATCTCCCTTATTTAGCAGAAATGTGTCTCCAAGTACCATATCCCTTTCTAGGAGTGCTTGTTCTGGTACAATAGCTTCATAAACACCTTCAACTAATTGATCTTTTGGAAATGTTCCATCCGTTATGGTAATGTGCTCCTCCAGATTTGAAAGTCCAAGTACTCTTCCGCTTTTTTGATCGGTTGTTGCCTCTTTGTCTGGAAAGTCCACAGCCATGGCGACGGAACTTAAGATTTCCGTATGTGCAGAAAGAGGGATATCGGTTTCCTTTATCAACTGATTGTGCCAGTCTTCTATTTCCACGTACATATTAGACACCTTTATGTCTTTATCCTTAGTAAAGTTAACCGAATAACTGAACTCCCCTGGATATTGTTGTTCTTCTACATAGTAGTCTTCCAGTTCACTAGATAATAACGTATGAAAGACTGCTGACATGTAAGTTGGAATACTCGAAACAAGGGAAACTGTCAACAGCAACCCTAAAAACAAGCTACCAGTTAACCAACGATTATTGATCATTTTCCGTAAGATTATTTTTATAATGGCCATAATCAATTCTCCCTATTTCAAAATGACTTTTTCTCCCTCTTCTAATCCTTTTACTATCTCTACTTCCGTATCTGAAATAATTCCAACCTCGACGTCCTTTTCACGCTTCGTTTGGTTGACAAGTACTTGCACATAATTTCGTCCACCTGAAGTTCGAAGACCATTAATTGGAATGACTAATGTGTCTTTTTTTCGCTCCATTATTATTTCCATTTCTGCTGTGGAACCCATCTCTACTCCTTCTGGTGTTTCTGTTAAATCTATTAAAAGGCTGCGTTCATAAAGATCTGGGTCTTGCTCCGCCACCTTCTCCGGAACTGTTTCAGGAGTTTGCGCAACTTTCCCTTGCACTTCATTATCATCTATTGTTACCGTCACATTCATCCCAACTTTAACATCTTGTATAGCTGCAGCACTTATCGCTGAATACATCAGCTGTAGATTAGATGTGTCCGCAATTTCCACTAAGGATTGAAATGGCTCTACGACAGAACCTGACTTCACATCCGTCACATAAGTAACAACCCCATTAATAGGCGAGACAAGCTGTGAAGAAGTAAACCGGTTTCTTAATTGCGTTAGCTGTAAAGCAATACTCTCTTTATCCAACTCTGCAATAGAAATGGTGTACTTATCTGCTGATTGTGCTTTTAATTGGTCCAACTTTAACTCGGCTTTTTCTAGCTCTATTTCCATCTTTTGAATCTCAAATTCCACATCTCCGCTATCCAATTCTACTAGCTTTTGTCCCTTTTTTACGGTATCCCCTTCTGCGACGAGTATTTTTTCTAATCTTCCACCTTGTTCCTCATAAAACAGCCCTTCCTGACGCTTCGCTATAAAGGTTGCTGTACCAGTAATTCGGTTCATAATTTCCCCTTTTTTTACTTCCGCTATATCATAGCTAACCTCCGCAGGTTCTACCAAAGGAGGAGCGATCACCTTTTCTTCCTTCGGTAAGAAAGAACAGCCACTCACCGTAACAGTTAAAGGGATAATAGCTATAGTAAAGGACATCCACTTCTTATTCTTGCGCAAATTGACCATCCTCCAATGTGTACACATGATCCACTATTTCTAGAATACCTGGATCATGCGTTGTCATAATTACCGTTGTATCTGTTTGTGAAAGTAATTCCTGAAACGCATGGATTATTCGAAATGCCATTCTTGTATCTAGCTCTGCTGTAGGTTCATCCGCTAATATTAGTGGCGGCTTTAAAGCCATCGCTCGTGCAACTGCGACACGTTGTTGCTCTCCACCAGATAATTCAAACGGACGGTGCTTCTTTCGTTTTGTTAACCCTACCAATTCAATGGCCTCCGCAACTCGTTGCTTCCATTCTGTTCGATCAATATCTGCTATTCGTAAGCCGAACTCTACATTTTCTTCTACAGTCATCATTGGAACAAGCCCATAGGATTGAAAAATAATTCCCATCTTACAGCGTCGCATTTCTGTCCGAAGCTTCTCTGGTAGCGAACTGATTAACTGCTCTTGAAAGAAAATCTCACCGTTCGTAGGTTGGTCTAGGCCACCAATAAGATTGAGCAATGTCGTCTTACCAGATCCTGAGCGTCCACGAAGTGCAATAAGCTGTTGGCTCGGAAATTCAGCGGTAATACCCTTTAACACCTTAACTTCTCGTTCATCGGTACCAAAGCTTCGTTCAACCTGATTGAGCTTTAGTAAAGCTCCCACACCATTCACCCCCACCTTATAATAAAGCGCTTTCAAAATTACTACCATTATAACAGAATCCATGAAGAAATCGGTTTCCTTTTTGCAAAAAATTTCAATTAATTCCTATTCCTTGTTCAAAAGATTGTTAGATTTACTTAAAATTATCTATACGGTACGTAATGCTTTTGGCCTATAATAGGTATATACTAGATACAAGTTTAGTGGGGGGAAACGTATTGATGAAAAAATCTCGTTTTGGTCTAAGAGGAAAACTCGTTTTATTCATTACACTATTAGCTTTCATTACGTATTCTACAAGTGCTTTCTTCATGTATTACGTTCATTCACATTTTGCGGCTTTTATTAATGAAACCGTATTTACTATTGTGACATTTGCACTGGGCATTATCTGGTCTGGAATTCTAATGTATTTTGTTGCAGGTTTTATTGTGAAGCCTTTAAAACAGCTACAACAAGCTGCGATTCATGCCTCCGAAGGTGATATAGGAATCGATGTAGAAGTGGCGAAAACAAATGATGAAATCCAGTCTTTAGGTATTGCCTTTAATCAAATGCTTGAAAATTTACGTGACATGGTTAAAAGTATTGATGAAAACTTTACTAAAACAAACGATAATGTTATTCAAATATCAGATGCATCCATAAAAGCGTCTGAGCAGTCAAAAGCGATAACAGAAACAATCGAGCAGATATCTGCAGGTGCGGAAAATTCCGCGCTGTCTGTTCAAACAACTGCTGATTCCGTAGAAGATATCATCCGAATTGCTCAAGAAGTGCAGTCACACGCCAAATCTTCCGAACAAGTATCAACGAGTATGGTTAATGAACTACAAGCAAGTAAAGAGGTCATTAATTCCTTAGTACAAGGGATTCAAAGCCTCGCTCAGGCGAATCAACAATCCTTACAAAGCGTTCATCGTTTAGAAGAAAACGCAAACCAGGTCGGTCAAATCATTCAGCTCGTTGGAGATATTGCGGATCAAACCAATCTATTAGCATTAAATGCCTCTATAGAAGCAGCTAGAGCCGGGGAACACGGAAAAGGATTTGCAGTAGTAGCAGATGAAGTGCGAAAACTGGCTGATGAAAGTGCGAAAGCCGTGCAAGGAATCTCTGATCTTATCGGAAATATTCAATCTGAAGTTGGAAGTGTCGTGGAACAAATTAGTCAGCAAGTAGGACAAGCTAACCAAGAAGCTGAAAAAGGCACGACAACCAATTCCGTCATGGATGAAATGGCTGAAACGATTCTCGAAGTCGCTAGCTCAGTAGAGCAAATTTCAAAGCTAGTAGACAAGCAAATGCAACGAATACAAGTTACATCACAGCAATCTCAAGAGGTTACCGCAATCGCTCAAGAAACCTCTGCTGGTGCATTGCATGTGTCAGATGCTATGAAGGAACAAGCAGATGTCATTCAATATTTCGAAAATCTTTCCCAACACTTAAAACAGCAAGCTGAGTCATTAAAAAGTACGATTGTAAAATTTCACACATAATGGAAAGACCTGTTCCTAAGCATTTGAGGACAGGTCTTTTATATCCAACTCACCCGGCTAGCAGGCTTATTTGTGCCAAAAAAAGGTTAACAAAAGTTAACCACATTTTACAAATCCTCTAACATGACTTTTATTCCAGCTATGTTGACCCCTTGATCAATAAGCTTCTTTATCTTCTTCAACCGCTCAATTTCAGCTAAGGAATATACCCGTCTATTCCCATCATTTCTACCAGGTTTAATGAGCCCTTGTTCCTCATAGTACCTGATTTGCCTGGCCGATAATTTCGTCAGCTCCTCGACGACACTAATTGGAAATGTGGATAAGTGATCAGGGATGGCATCGTTCATTCTCATTACCCCCTCTTTGTAAATGGCGATATGCAGCTCCGTTCCTAAATACTCCATACGATAATACAAAAAACGTTATTTCAATTGAGCAATATGTGTATAGACTTCCTTTAAATCGGAATAACCCAATTCTTTCGTTCGTTGTAAACTTTCCCCCCATAAATGTGCCGTTGCAATGGCATCATATAGTGCGTGATGTCTCTGTTCAATGGGGATGCCATAATGCTCACAGCATTCATCTAGTGTGTGCAGCTTTGATTGAGGATCAATTACTTTTGTGAGAAACGATGTATCAATTAAGCGATGTTGAAAGGTCATTTTCAAAACGGACCACGCAACGTGTCTCATAAATTTCTTTTCATGGCTTGAATGGTGAGCAACTAACGTATCACTTTTAACAAATTGGAAAAAGTCTTTTAATACAAGGTTTATAGGGTTTGCCTGTCTCAGTTCATCTACCGTTAACCCTGTGAGCTTTTGAATATCCTCTGAAGGACCATTTTCATGATAAATGGGAGAATAGAAGATTTCCTCTTCTAACACTGTATTTCCCTTCATTCGAACTGCTCCAATAGAAAGAATACTATCTCCTTTTTCCGGGTAAAATCCTGTCGTTTCAATGTCAAAGACAACTACTTGCAATTCATCAAACGGTGTATGAAGAACATCCTTTTCTTTCATTTCTCGTTGGAGCTGTCTCATATACGCAATTTGATTTGGGTCCGTTTGATTAAAGGCGGTCCGACTAGACAATTGCTTTACAAATTGCATCATTTGATTCATAACCATGTGGAACACTCTTTT
Source organism: Radiobacillus deserti (assembly GCF_007301515.1). GTDB lineage: Bacteria > Bacillota > Bacilli > Bacillales > Amphibacillaceae > Radiobacillus > Radiobacillus deserti. Next base: position 292,428 of record NZ_CP041666.1, on the reverse strand, counting down.
TCTATTATATTTTTCGTCTCCGAAAATAGTTTGTAGCCCTTCTTCATAAAATGCTTTAATTCCTGCTTTTCTTCCTTCGTCAACGTATTTAGCGGTATGTGATGAACTTCTTTATAATTTTTTGCATTTTTACGACTACGAAGTCGATAGGTCAGTAGTTCCCTAAATTCCTGTTCGTACTTTTTGATTGAAGCATACATATGCTCCGGTATCTCTTCAAATCGTGAAATAGTAGATGGATTAACGATCTCTTCTTTTAATGCCAATATTCGTAATGCGTTCACATAGGAAAAAAAGACTGTCTTTTTTAAATGAATACTTCCTGATCGTTCTCCACGAAGCTCTGGAAGCAGCTGCCCAAACACTCCTACACCTTTTTGTACAAAGTCCACGTTATCCACAAAGCGTTGATAAAGCTCTCGGTTTTCCCGAATAATAGAAAACGCCCATTGCTTTAATTCGTATAAATACTCCTGTTTCCCAATTAATACACGAGAATCAAAAAACGTGGAAAAGTGCCGTAAAGATTGCCAGCTCGCTTCCTCTAACCAGCTACTAATCTGTCCTTTCCAATCCAGATAAGACTGACACCATAACGGATTGGATGACATTACTTTACCATCGCATTCCTCATATCCTACTGCCACTAAACCATCTCTAATTTCCTCGCCTAATGCTAGAAAATAGGCTTGATACTTTGTATCACCATCATAAATAATACCGTGATCCTGATCACTCCAAATCGATTGTTCAAACCTCCCAGCACTCCCCATTAGAAAAAAAGCAAAAGGAGCAGGAGCCTCCCCCCACTCTCCTTCTACTTTTTGAATCGCTTCCTGAACCGTACGTTCCATCACTTCGTCGTGGAGCCTGTTCAGTTCCGTATGGTTGGTTAGCACCGTTGTCATCTTGTCAAATCGCCATTTTTTTATTGCTTCGTATCTACTCACCATATCCAACCCCTCGGTTTGGAATCACATCCTTTAATAATTCCAACCCATTTCATACTATAAGAAGCCTTGCCTTTCCTATACTGATATTCAGATTATAAGGAAAAAGGCAAGGCTTCTGTTACTACCTAGCACTAGCAGATGCCTCAAATGTTGACAATATCTCCATCAGAAAGCAGTGAAACTAGACTTTATTACGATATTCTTTTAAATAGCTTTTTCTTAGGCACCTTTTTGATCATTTGGATTTGGAATATTCTCAGGATATCCATATCCACCGTGCTCACTCAAATCAAGTCCAATGATCTCTTCCTCTTCAGATACACGAAGACCTCCCATTACGATGTCCATCACTTTTAAAATAAGGAAAGAAGCAACGAATGCATAAAGACCACTTGTAAAAACTCCAAGCGCTTGAACGCCTAGTTGTTCCAATCCGCCACCGTAAAATAATCCAGGTTTACCCCAATCAATTTCAGAGGAGAATGCCGGCACTGCAAATAGACCATTTGCAAGTGTACCCCAAACCCCAACCGTACCGTGAACAGATAAGGCAAAAATTGGGTCATCAATTCTAGCTTTATCAAACAGTTTCATACTGAATACTACGATAATACCACCAACAAGACCAATTACTACAGCAGCCCATGGCTCTACGAATCCTGCAGGAGCTGTGATAGCAACAAGACCAGCCAGAGCTCCATTTAACATGGATGGTACGTCGGCTTTTCCATTAACAGCCCAAGCAACAGACATCGCTGCAACCGCACCAGCAGCCGCCCCTAACATCGTGTTTAGAGATACGAAGCCAAAGAAAGCATCCGCAACCCCGAATGTACTACCACCGTTAAATCCAAACCAACCTACCCAAAGAAGTAGGACCCCTAACGCTGTGTACACTTGGTTATGACCAGCAATATCATTCGAAGAACCGTCTTTGTTAAATTTACCGATACGTGGTTTTAAAATAATTGTTGCTGCTAAAGCTGCCATCGCACCTGTTAAGTGAACAACGGTAGAACCGGCAAAGTCTTGCTTTCCGTGACCAGCTAACCAGCCACCACCCCAAATCCAGTGTGCAACAACAGGATAGATTAGAGCAGAAAATAATACTGCGAATATAACATATGCAGAAAGCTTCGCACGTTCTGCAAATCCACCAAATGCAATGGTTAATGCCACAAGCGCAAAGACCATTTGGAACATAATATCGACTGCAGGAGCTAGCCCTTCCCCAGAGAAGGATGCATCTCCGTAAAAGAAGCTTCCCCATCCGATAAAGGCGCCCTCTGAACCGTAAATCAATCCGTAGCCTACTGCCCAGAACACTAACGCACCAATACCAGCTGTGAAAATCGTTTTACCTGCAATGTGGCCAGCATTTTTCATTCTAGTCGATCCTGCCTCAAGTAAAATAAACCCACCTAGCATAAGGAAAACAAGGACCGTACCAACAATAACCCATAAATTATCCATAAGTGCCATTTCCATACTTTTTCTCCCCCTCTATGTGATATCTGTTGACATCACTTGTTACATTGAACTTTATCAGTATCGAAATTTTCAAACAATTACCTTGTGAGATAATCTCACAAGGTAATTTACACTTGAAATACAAAGGGGGGCGGTATGTTACCGTTTCCATTCCTAATATAGAGGGGGTTCCTTCTAAAAAGAAAAAATACAAAAAGAAGAGTTATTTTTTTACTGCCCTTCTATTTGCTTCACGATTTTTTCTGCTAACAAATGCGTTTCTAAATCCTGGTCATACCCAGTATAAGATCCTTCATCTTTCATAACAGCCGTTAGAAAAGCATTTACAATAGCAAAGAAGCCCCGTTTTTGAAGTGTCGGCTCCCAATCATCACTTGCATGCTTCTGTATCACTTTATCTTTATGCGAATATATATCACTTACATTTTCTACTATTCTCGTTTCATTTTGATTCGTCACTTCCAGTCTTTCCTCTGTTGTTCCAGCTTCTCGATTCATAATTCCTATAGCGATACTTTCCTCTGATTGAAGCTGTAATACTACGGAATGTAAGCTCTCACCGACCATTTTAACAGTGATGTTTGTTTCGTTTGGTTGAAATGGGAAATGATGAAGAATCGTATCAATCACGTGAATAAAATCATCAAAGATAAACGTTCTTGGCTCCGCAGCTTGGTGTCCTCGATTCTTTTTCATCAGAACCATATTGGGGTTTTGTAGCGTTTTTAACGATTGATATGGCGGAGCAAACCTGCGATTAAATCCTACCATGAGAACTAATCCCTTGCTCTTTGCTTTTTCCATTAATCGTATGGAAGATACTCCATCATAGGTAATAGGCTTGTCTACATATACATGAATATCATGATCAAGCAATTGGTCAATGATTTGTTCATGCGAAGCGGTGGACGAATGAACAAATGCAGCATGAATCCCTTCCGCAATTAAATCGTCCACAGAAGAGAATGCGTACTTAACCCCATACTGCTCTTTCACCTTTTTTAACGTCACGTCATTTCTAGTACAAAGACATATTTCTAGATGTGCAATCTGACTAAGAACAGGTAAATATGCTTTTTTGGCGATGTCCCCTATTCCTATCACTCCAACCTTCATTGTTCTGCTCCCCTTCCATTCATTACATCTACCTCCTGCTATATTCCGTAATGATTCCAAAAATCCTCCTTACTTTAGGTAAACGTAGTAAAGGATTAAAATAAGGATAAGATAAAACGAAGGAGGAATAAACATGAATAAATCAGGAAATACAGTTCTTATTACTGGCGGAGCCTCTGGAATTGGCTTTGCATTAGCCGAACGCTTTCTCAACGATCAAAATGAAGTCATTATTATAGGCCGAAAAGAAGAGAAGCTAAAAGAAGCAAAAAATAAACATCCACAGCTTCATACAAAAGTATGTGATGTAGCAAAGGAAGAGGAACGCTTAGCTCTATTTGAGTGGGTCACCGTTCATTACCCCGACATGAACATTCTTGTAAATAATGCTGGAATTCAGCAGCGAGTGAATCTTCAGAAGATGAATGAGGATTGGGAAGCCTATCAAAAAGAGATTCAAATTAATGTGGAGGGGCCTATTCATCTTTCTTCATTATTTTTACAGCATTTAGTAAAACAAGAGCAAGCAGCGATAATAAATGTTTCCTCTGGTCTAGCTTTAATGCCAGGAGTATGGGTACCTATCTATAGTGCAACGAAAGCAGCCATCCATTCCTTTACCGTTTCTCTTCGCATTCAGTTGGAAAAATCCAATATTGACGTGTATGAGATTCTACCACCTGCCGTAAATACAGACCTTGGGGGACAAGGGTTACATACATTTGGCGCACCTCTTCACGATTTTACAGATTCGGTATATGAGAGGTATCTAAAGGGAGAGGAAACCATCGGCTACGGGGACTCTGAAGGAAGATTAGACCGGTCTGTTCGAGAACTAGAAGAAAGTTCGAAGAAGGTATGGGAGAATTATATAAAAAATAATCCTAATTTCTAGGGGCTGGGAACATAACGAAAAGGCTAAGCCGATAAGCCGAACAACAGCCTATACTAGCTCCGGAATTATACGTAGACTCCAGCGGGAAAAAAGGCATCGGCGAGACCCCACCGTGCGTCAGCACGAGGAGGCTCACCAGCCGCCCGCGGAAAGCGTCGAATATTTCCGGAGCGAGGTATAGGCACTAATGATAATGGTTCGTTTTTTCATTGCTTACTATTCTTTTGTCCAGCCTCATTTTTCGCAAAAAAATAATAATTTAGAATTTTTATTGTAAAGCTTTTCAATTAAAAATATAATAGGACTATAGTATGACACGTTTCTACAATATTAGACTTGGAGGTTAGTTGATTGAATAATGTACAGGAGATGCAGCTTCAGGATTTGAGAAAGAAAAACACGTTAATGGCAATATGTATGATCATATCTGCGGGAGCAGGATTAGGACTCTCAATTGTCGAAAAGAACACATTCAATATGATCATTTATGGCATTGATGTGTTACTAATAATAGGCTTCTATCTCGTTTTACAAAAGTTTCTAAATAAACCTAGACCCTTACCATACATAATGATTACTATCATTGCAGGGTTCTCTAGCGTTAGCATTTTATTTGATACGAGTAGCATAGATGTCTTATTTATTCTATTATTTATCATTGTGTTCTCAGGTATTCACTTAAAGCTATCATTGTTTATTCAAGGATATCTTCTAGGTCTAGTTGCGGTCATCTTAAATCATTTAATGACAACTCCAGATCAAGAAATAATCCGTGGTTTGTTTAGTACGTATTTATTAGTCTATCTGTTAATCGGTTTAATTTTCTTTGTCATTATCCGTATATCTAATGATCAACAGAAAAATATTGAGAAATTCCTTTTAGAATCTGCAGAAACGGCCAATCAACAGGAAAAACAGCGTGCTTATTTAGAGCATAGTGTAACCTCCATCCTAGAAAATATGGAAGCGATCAATGAACAGTTCCAAAAGAATGTTCATGCTCAAAAGGAAATGGCGTATGCAATTGGTGAAATATCAACAGGTAGCCAAGCTCAGTCTGAGCAAATTGTTGAAATCTCACAGCATACAAATGAGACAATGACTAGCATGGAACAAGTACACGCAAACTCTATTACATTGTATGAAGGATCAAACGAAACAAGAAATATTGCGGAAAGTGCTAAAGGAAAAATGGATAATTTAACAGAACAAATTCATCAGTTACAAACAGTTATCCAGTCTTTAAGTCAATCCTTTACTGTATTAACTGAAAAAATATCAGAAACGAACCAGTTCGCTGACACAATACGAGACATTACGGAGCAAACGAATTTACTTGCGTTAAACGCATCGATTGAAGCTGCACGCGCAGGGGAAGCCGGAAAGGGATTTGCAGTTGTAGCAGAAGAAATAAGAAAACTGGCAGATGTTACAGGACAAACGACACAGAAGATTACCCAAAACCTATCTGAACTAAATAATAGTAACAAGGAAGCGATTGAAAAAATGGAGCAAAGTGGAGAAACGATTGAAATTAGTGTTGCCTCTACTTCCGAAGTAGCTGGCTACTTTAATGAAATGACTAGAACGTTGAAAATGCTAAACGAAGGATTAGAAGGGTTTACTCAACTCTCCCAACAAGTTCAAGGACAGTCTAACGAAGTGGAGAAATCTACGAACGACTTAGCAGCAATTATTCAACAAGCTTCAGCAAGCTTAGAACAAATGAGTGCAACCGTTGATGGATTAACAAATAGCAACCAAGAACTATCTAACCTGTTAGATGAGACAGTTCAACAAGTTTTCAAAATCAACGAGCAATCCGAGAATTGATCAAAAAAGACTTCACACAAACGTGAAGTCTTTTTTTATTTACCCTTTTAATACGACTTTTCGGTCTTCTTCTTCTACTGGTTTTGAATGCTTTATGAAGAATGCCAGGATTATCCCGATTAAGGAAAGAACAGTTACTACAATAAAAGCTACATTTACTCCATAAATTTCTGGATAACTAATGTCCGGTTGATGTTTAGCAGCTTCTCCTGTATTCGTCATTACTGTTACGAGAATAGCAGTACCTACGGAAGCCGCAATTTGCTTCATTGTATTATCCATTGCAGCACCATGGGCAATCAATCGTTTTGGAAGCTGATTTAAGCCCGCAGTAGCAATCGGCATCATAACCATCGAAAGACCGAACATCCGAATACTATAAAGTACCGTAATATAAGTCAACGTTGTATCAGGACCTAAATCTGTGTAGAAGAACGACGAGATTGTAATAATGGATAAGCCAGTAATAACTAACCATTTTGCCCCTACTCGATCAAATATTCGACCTGTAATCGGGGACATTAATCCTGTAATTAAAGCACCTGGAAGTAAGGCAATGCCTGCTTCAAAAGCAGTAAAATCCCTTATATCCTGCATATATAACGGAATAAGTGTTTCCACTCCGATAAGACCCATAAAGGTAATCATCCCAATCATGACAGCTATTGGGAAAATAGAAATAGTAAACACACGGAACTCCAACATTGGATGCTTGATACGAAGCTGTCTTAAAATAAACAGGAGTAGCGCAATCACACCTATACCTAAAGAAAGAATCGTACTCATGCTACCCCAGCCGTAATTTCCTGCTGACGTAAAGCCATAAAGCAGTCCACCAAACCCAAACGAAGATAGGATAATCGATAAAATATCCACTTTTGGTTTAGTTACTTCCGTTACGTTTTTCAACGCGATACACGCAACGATAATATCTATTATCGTGATTGGTAAAATAATAAAGAAAAGAACGCGCCAAGAATAATTGGATGTGACCCAACCAGATAACGCTGGGCCAATCGCTGGTGCAAAGGAAATAACTAGACCAACTAACCCCATTGCCGCTCCTCGCTTATTCACCGGGAAAATCATTAAGAAGACGGTCTGCATAAGTGGAAGCATAACTCCTGCACCACTTGATTGAATAACACGTCCTAGTAATAAGATTTCAAAATTGGGAGCAACCCCTGCTACAAGTGTTCCAAATGCAAACACGCTCATAGCCGTGATAAAAAGCTGTCTCGTTGTAAATCGTTCCAACAGAAAAGCACTTACTGGAATCATAATTCCGTTTACTAGCATAAATACAGTTGTGAGCCATTGCGCACTGTTTGCCGTAATATTCATTTCATGCATTATTGGCGGGATAGCCGTAATCATTAGTGTTTGATTTAGAATCGCGATAAAGGCTCCTGCGAGTAATAAAGCAACTATTGTCGTTCGATTATATGTAGGTGTTTCCACGTTCTCATTCCCCATTCCCATGTTAAATATCTCTCTTCATATTTATACAGCGTACACGATTTTTATCTTTTGCGCTATTGGATAGTCTTAAACTTTATATTTTTTTTAGAGTAAGAATTAAAACGAACGACTGAAATAAAAAAGAGCCCCTAGGGCTCCTTGTTATGAGGAAGAACTACCAGACATGTAGACCTCTTCAAATGGTTGAACAATCACAAATCCTTCTCCGGAAAATTCCATTTGAATAGATTCTCCGCTTCCTCTTCCTAGAAACGTTCGAAAGCTAATATCTGTCCGAAACTCTGGAGTCAAGTGACCAGACCACGCTACGGTTGCATTTGGATCTGTAATAACAGGTTGACCTGGCTTAACAAGTAACGTTAACGGTTCATAGTGAGAGGTTATTGCGACCTTCCCACTTCCTTTTAACGTTACATTGAATAATCCACCAGAAAGCATTCCCGCAACTTTTTTCATCAGCTTTATGTCCCAATCAATACCTGGCTCGAATGCTAGCAAATCATTCCCGTTTACCGTTATGGATTCATTATCTAGGTCAAAGATAGTTATTTTTTTGCCCTGATCCGCCAAATATAAACTTCCTCGACCCGACGCCTTCATTAGAGAACTTCCTTCACCTGTAAAAGCTTTTTTGAACATTTTTCCGACCCCGTGCTCAAGCACCTTTTCACGTTCAAATTTTATCTGGCCATTATAGGAAATCATGGAACCAGCTTTTGCCCATACCTCATCCGTAAGATTCACTTCTAAGATTCTTGGTGTCTCTAGCTCAAAGTACTCATTTTCCTGCTCGTCTTGCTTTGTTTGATTAATAAATTCCTCAATTGTATATTTGCCCATGCTCATTCCCCTTTCTGGATACTACTTCTTACTACGATTCTAGGTACTTGAAGTTTCACCATCCGAAAGAATTATATGCTACTTGAACCAACCCTTTTCCTTAAATCGTGTTACAGCTTCAATGCGATTGCTTACATCCAATTTATCTAAAATGATTGAAATGTAGTTTCGCACCGTTCCAGGAGTAATAAATAACTCCTTTGAAATTTCTTTCGTATTCTTACCGTCCGCCATTAAGTGAATAACTTGCTCTTCTCTTTCCGTTAGAGGATTTTCTTCTTGCCCATACATCATATCGACTAATTCCGGAGCATAAATTCTGCGCCCTTCCATGATAGCACGAATGGAATTCGCCAATTCCTCACTCGGACTATCCTTTAGCAGATAGCCACTAATCCCCGCTTTTCTGGCCCGTTCAAAATAGCCGGGTCTTGCAAAGGTCGTCAGGATAATCGTCTTACACGGATGATCCTTAAGTTCCTCTGCTGCGTCTAAGCCACTCATAACCGGCATTTCAATGTCCATCACACATACGTCTGGATGAATGGTACGAACCAATTGCACCGCTTCCTTCCCATCACGTGCCTTCCCAACCACTTCCATATCGTCCTCTAAATCGAGAAGTGATCCAAGAGCACCAAGTAACATGCGTTGATCTTCTGCAATAACAATTTTAATCATACAGGCTCCTCCTGATTCCTTTGTTTAATGACATTCGGAATATGAATACGAAGGGTGGTTCCTTCCGCTGAAGAAGATATATCTAACGTTCCATTAACAAATTCCAACCGCTCTTTCATTCCTTTTAGCCCATTTCCAATATGCTTTACCCCTTGCACTAGCCCAATGCCATCATCCTGTACCTTTAGTTCGATAAACTCTTCCGATTCGAGAATGGATATCATACAATGTTTCGCTTGACTATGTTTTACAACATTCGTTACCGCTTCCTTTAAGCACATACTTAAGACATTTTCGATCATGGAATCCGATTGTCGGAATGATTCAACTCCCTCGGTATGACTATCAATATTCGCCACCTTTAATATCTGCTTAACTCGGATAAATTCCTCAGCTAAACTAGTCCCCCTCATATCCGAAACTAGGTCTCTCACTTCTTTTAAAGCCGTTCGTGCAGTGTGATGAATATCTGTTAACTCTTCCAGAGAGGCATTCGGTTTTGTGTGTAAAAGCTTAGATGCTAGTTCACTCTTTAATCCAATTAACGAAAGCTTTTGCCCCAGTGTATCATGCAGATCTCGAGCAATTCGTTGTCGCTCTTCTAGGACCATCAGTTCAGATATTCTTTTGTTCGCTATCTCGAGCTCTCCTTCTAGTTTCTCTCTTTTCATTCTGTTGAACATATTAACTGGGAAGAGAATAATCCCAATCAAGGAAATAAGGAGGAAGGGTAGTTGTGTAAGAAAGCCATCAGTTTGTGTGACAAATCCGTAACTAATAGCAGCAAGGGTCGTTACGAGATGAATGACGTATAAGGATATGAATCCTGCTTTACTTTGGATTTTTCCAATAAAAAAGGCAAGAAATAACGAAAAGTAGATGTATCCAAAAAGCAAGGTCATCACCATACTGATCACCATCTCGAGTCCAACACATATGTACACCAGGCCCCCTTTCCCTTTAGATAAAAAAGAAAGGCGATAAGAAACAAAAAATAAGACGATCATAACAATTCCAAACACAATCTCGATTAACTGAGAAGATCGAAAAATGAAATAAAAAGGAAGAATACAAAAGATTAACCAGACGTATAAGCTTAACCCTGTATTTTTCGGAAAAATATGATACCAATGCTGCATATGGACCTCCAACGTGTATGATACATTCATTATATCAAACACTTTATTTACAAAGACCCCTTCTCTAAAGAAGGGGCCATTGTACTACTTATTATCTTGTAAACGTGGGTTAGCTGATAATGATGAAGCTATGCCTGTTCGAGCCTTTCTAATTTCTCGCTTTGCCTCTTTAAAGCTTAAAAAGGATTTCGTTTTTTCATCATACAGGCGAAACTTTATGGATTTCAAACTGGAAGTAAGCGTAATTGTTGTTGCTTTCTGCAAAGGTGGTGTAGATTCATGTGCTTTTTCCAAATGGTAGTTCGGTACTCTTGGTGCCAAATGGTGAACGTGATGGAATCCTATACTACCGGTTAACCATTGGATCACTTTAGGCAGTTTATAATAAGAGCTTCCGTCCACTGCTGCTTTTACATAATCCCACTCCTCTTCATTTTCAAAGTAGGAATCCTCAAATTGGTGCTGGACATAAAACAGCCAGATTCCTAGCGCACCAGAGACGAAAAGAATCGTTCCTTGGATAAGGACAAACGGAAACCACCCAATACCAACTATCATTATTGCATAACTGATAACAATAACTGCATTTATGAGATACGTATTCATACGTTCCTTTTTATTTGCGCCTTTTCGGTTGAAACGATTGGAGATTAAGAACAAATATATTGGCCCTAGTCCAAACATAACCAATGGATTTCGGTAAAGTCGATACTTCAGTCTACCCCAAAAAGAAGCTTCTTTATATTCTTCCAAGGTCATGACCCAAACATCTCCCGTACCACGTTTATCTAAATTACTGCTCGTAGCATGGTGGATGGAATGACTTCGTTTCCATTTCTCAAACGGAAAATGAGTGATAATCCCAGTAATTGTTCCCATTATCCGATTCACTTTTTTATTTTGGAAGAAGGATTGGTGGGTACAGTCATGAAAAATAATGAAGGTTCTAACCACGAACCCTGCAGCAAGAATGGAAAGTGGAATCGTTAACCAAATGGACACGGATAGACTTTGGTAGGCCAAAAACCAAAGGATAAAAAATGGTGGAATCGTATTTATGATTTGGATAATACTCGCTTTCGTATTTGCTTTCGCATATGGAGCGACATTTTTTCTTAGTTCAGCTTGTTTTTGTTTACTCATACGTACCTCCTAGTAGAGATGATACGTCAATCTTACAGAAAATATACAAGCCGCAGAAGTCATAATCGTCACGCTTTTATATGACAAATATCATGTAGGTCTTTTTTTTACCGTTTTTAAAAGAATTTCTTTCTCGGCTCATGATTACCAAGAACACTATAACGAATAAACCTCTCCTTTTAGTAGCTTTAATCAATTAATATGCGACTAAAAAGTCTTAATTAATAGGACTAGGCTTGCCTACCCATCTAATAATCAATTGGCCTAAAACATATATAAAAGAAATAAATATAATTGCTCCATCCCTTCCAACAGGCTTAAACCAACTCCCATCATCCACAATAAAGAAGGAACCTAGTATCAAGGAAAAGACTGTCATCATTACATTTATCCCCAAAAACAAAGGCCATTTAACTCTTTTCAAAGTTATCCCAACACCAATTGTTGATAGTATAAAAAGTGGAAATAAAAAGACAGCTTCGTGTTTTTGCAGATGACTATTATACTCATAAAAATGAAATAAAAACGGAATGGGCAGGAACGCTAAAATAATTTGATAAGCTTTCATGTACACTCTCCTCCCCTTATATATTACAACATTTATCCATTCAACTAAAAAAAGATGCAAACATAACACAGTTTGCATCTTTACTTGTTTTTAAAGATATTGAACTAACGAAAACGCATAAAACTCTTATTTTTCCTTCGGCAACACGATCCGTTTATAAAGCTGAACAGTTAGCAAGTAATAAATGCCAAAGTAAATAATGATGAATAGACTCAGCGGTAACCAAATCTTCGTATAAGGCTCCACTAAAATAAACGAAAACATTTGCATGCCTACAATTACATGAACTAATCCAACCAAAGCTGGGAATAGGAATACTAAAAACAGCTCTTTGTAAATAGACTTGCTCAGCAAGGATCTTCTTACCCCTATTTTGCGTAGCATGCTGTACCGTTGTACATCTACAGGTGCACCAGAAAGAAGTTTAAACATTAAGACACTAGCCATCATCATTAAGAATGCTATGCCTAAAAATACACCCATAAAAATCGTTCCATTCGCGATTGCTTTAAACCCTAAATAGTTATCATATTTTGTACCTAGCATTTCTGGCTCTGTACCAGTTAGATTTTTCGCAAGCTTCTTTTGACCATTTACAATCGTTTTAATCTGATCAAGATGCTCCGTGAAATCATCTAATTGTAAAAGTAATACGTGTTTCTCTTTTCCCTCTACGGAGTTATAAGCTTCTTGAGAATAGATATAAATAGGCTTATTACCGAACATCGTTTCATCTACACTAAGCTCTGTTTGAAACGCCATAGTCCATTCTTTAGGAATCTCAGTCATCCCATCTTTTGCGTGTAAGGCATATCGATCTTTAGGTAGCTCCACATCTAATGTTTTCGGAACTGGATAATCTGTCATGTTTGGATCAAACTGCCTCACCGTCGGTGGGTTCTCTAATAGATCCTTTTTCAGAAAATAAATTCCTTCTTCATTAAGCTTATAACGATACTCATTCTGATTCTTTACATCCATTTTTTCTAGCATCTCTAAATCTTGCTCACTAGGTTGATGGATAAACAAATCATTTCCATGGAAAAGGGCTGCTTGCTTTTCAATATTGTTATAGAAGGATAAACTAGCTGTCATTGCCCCAAGTCCAAGTGCAACTAACATGGCGACCGTTCCTAGTACTTTCGTTAATTGATGAATTCTAAATCGTAATTGAGCGAAGGTAAAAGAATTAATCCCTTTTTCATTTAATGAACGCATTCCCTTCAGCCGCTTCATGAAATACGGAAGTAAAGAAATAAACAATAAATAGGTTCCAGGAATAATCGTTGCGGTAGCTATAATTAACCCCATTTGGGCAAGGCTTCCCATGTTGATCATGGCATAATACCCAACCGCCATAAGGATGATGGAAAAGAAAACACCTAAAAACGTTCGTTTTCCTGTTGCAATAATGGTATCGCTCTTTTGTCCTGCATGAATTAAATCTAGCACCGATTTTCTCGCAATCTTTAATCCATTCGTTAGCGACGTTATGAAAAACAAAATAACATAAAATAGGACTGTAGTAACAACGGAAGATGTGTAGAGCGGTTTAAATCCTTCTCCTGAGAAATCAAGCTGATTCATGAGTAAATCGGCTATGACTTGGGATAAACCAACTCCTATAGCAAGTCCAACGATTAAAGAAATTAACCCTATAACAAACGTTTCAAAAAACATTAATTGGGCTACTTTACTTTTTTTTGCACCAAAGGTTAAATACATTCCCATCTCCTTTTGCCGAAGTGAGAGAATGAAGGACGTTGCATAGAAAATATAGAAAACAGTAATTGTCCCTAATATGAAGGACCCAACATGGAATACAAAGACAATCGAGCCTATCATAGCGTTAGACTCAAGAAACGCTCTGTTTTGTGCAAGTGTCTCAAACATATAAAAAATCGAAATAGATATGGTTAAGCCAAACAAGAGGACTAGGTAGTCTTTAAACATTTTCCTCATGCTGGCAAGCGATAGTTTAACAAGCATGCTTTTTCCTCCTATTCCTCTTCCGCAGATGCAAATTCCGCTAACACATGTAGGATAGATTGGTGGAATTCACTACGGGTACCATCTCGCTGGATTTCTTTATATAATTCTCCGTCTTGGATAAATAGGATACGGTCACAGTAACTAGCACTGAATGGATCATGTGTGACCAACATAATGGAAACATTATGGTTATGGTTTAGATGAGTCATTGCTTCCATTAAGCTTTTTGCATTTTTAGAGTCAAGTGCTCCTGTTGGTTCATCCGCCAAAATAATGGCTGGTTCATGGACCAATGCCCGAGCTGCCGCTGCACGCTGTTTCTGACCACCTGACACTGTCGCTGGGTATTTTTCTAAAATACCTTCAATTCCTAGTTTCTTTGCCACCTCCTGTACACTCGGCTTAATTTGTCGAGAAGAAACGCCTTGTAAGGACAACGGAAGTGCAATATTTTCATAAATGGTTAAGTTTTCGAGTAAGTTAAAATCTTGAAATATAAAACCAAGCTTTTTCGAGCGAAAATCTGACAAATGACTCTGTTTCATATTCGTTATATTGGAACCTGCGATTTCGATCAACCCACCAGTAGCTTGATCAAGTGTAGAAACCACATTAAGCAATGTTGTTTTTCCTGCACCGGAAGGTCCCATTACTCCGACGAATTCCCCTTCTTTTATTTGAAACGAAACTCCGTTAAGGGCATGGAATTGGTTTTCATTTCGTTTTCCAAATACTTTTTTCACATTTTGAACGTTTACGACTGTTTGTGTCATGTTCAAACCTCCAATCTAATCTACCCCTAGTGTAGCCAGAAAAGGCTTGATTCCCTATTGAATATCCTTTCATTTGTCTTACATTTTTGTAAGGTAGTTAATAAAACAAAAACACGATCCTAAGGACCGTGTTAATTCTTCTTCCGTACGCGATTCATAAAGTCATGAAGTTTATCTAAGGAAGTAATTCTACTGTTACACGCTTCGGTATCGTGACAAATGTAATTTCCTCTTCGTGTAAATGTTCCTTGTACATTTCCTTTGACTTGAGCTACGAACAATCCCACTTCCTCAAAGTGATTACAAATGACGCAAATCCCCTTTTGATTTGGTAAAGGTTTATAAGACCCTTGCAAACCTACTAATTTCTCTTTTTCTGGATCACGCAACACGAGGTACTTCTTTTCAGAACCAGTGTCATTCCAACCTAGATAGGAAATGGCTCTCCAATCTATTTTATTTAGGTCTGGTGTTTTTAATTTTTTCACTTTAGGAAATAGCTTTTTTAAAGTTTGTTCCCTCACTTCTTGAAAAGGGATTACATATGGCTTTAAAACAGCTAAAAACTGCTCACTATCCTCTTTATTCACAATATCTACAATAGGTTCTAAGAGCTTTTTCTGTTCCTCATTTAATTCATGGAAAAGCTGTGTTGAGCGTTCCATAGCCATTGTTTTTACCGCTGTCAGGACTCCCTTATCATTTGCAGTAGAATGTCCGTTTACAATCGATTGAGCTTGCTTCTTTATATAGTTAAATTGGTCGTTGCGAATAAATGGTTCCATGTAGTCTTACTCCTTTCTAACGTTTCATTTTACTCTAGCGAAAAATAACTATTATGAAAATAGATAAAACAATTTATAAACAAACTTACCATAATAAAAAAGCACTGGCGGATTCCACCACCAATGCTTTCTACTGTTTTGAATAGACTATTTTTTTTATGGTTTCTGGTGAAAGACAATACATGTCGGCAAGATCATCAATTCTCGTGCCATTTTGGAATAATTCACGTATGTCTTGATTCCGTTCATCAATGTACTTACGTCCCCCTGAACGCGATCCCCACTTACAGTGCTTTTCAGATCGCTTCGGAATATACAGTATCTCTCCATCGACATACTTTTGTATTTCTAGCAACAACTCTTCCGGTAATAAGTCCGTTGCTCTCACTTGCTTCATTTCAGTCAGCCCCTTATCTTTTTTAATGCAAAGTAAGGTTGCAAAGCCGACCTATTAGAAATGATAGGTTTCTATGAGGCGATTAGAGACAGTCTACCTCATGCAAAGTATCGCCCTTTCCAATAGTAGGCTTTGCATGAGCTGCTACAAAGTGTGGCAAATGTGTTTCATTTACCATAGCCGACACCTCCAGAATACGTAATACATTCATTATAGAACTAACGGAATAGAAAGAGCAACCGTCTAGAGTCTGACTTATTTCCGTCTAATATTTTCCATGATAAAGCCACTTTCCGGTAAAGTAGGCATCCTTACATAACTGAATTCCAAATTCTGTTTTGGTACATCAAAATCAATCTTATTCACTAAGAAGTCAACTGTGGATTTAATTACTTCCCCTACTACCCCTTCACCAGGACAACGATGTGTTTTCTTCGGATCTCCCCCACCTTGCGGGATAAAAGTAAACAAGTTTCCATCCCAATCACGAAACCGATCTGGGTTAAACACTTCAGGCTTATCCCAAATCCTTTCATCATGGTTCGTACCATAAACATCAAGGATGACGAGCATATTTTTCTTGAAATAAAAATCCTTCCACTTAAAATCAGCCTTTACTCGAGCCCCTAAAAACGGTGCAAATGGATAGAACCTTCTTACTTCTTGTTCAAAACATTCTAGGTATTCTGGGTCTCTCTCCTTTAATTTCTCTCTTACATGCGGGTGGTCATGAATAGCCAGTGCCGCAAAGGTAGCAAAAATAGAGATGACTGTAACAGGACGTAGTACATTGATTAGCTCAATAGCAGCCATTAAAGAATTTAACTGTCTTCCATCTAACTCCTTATAATGGGCCATTTCATAAAGAGCTGTTCCCTGTTTTGCATCCATTTTCCCATTTCGGACATCTTCAATCACTTGTTTAATCCATTCATTCCCTCGATTGCGAGCTCGACGCCCTTTCCAGTGTCTCGGTCCAATTGCCCCAAACGCATCCACCATTGCACTAAAGTCTTCCGCTCGCTCTCGTTCTTCCTCTTTTTTCAGAGGAACTCCCGCCCACCTACACACTGCTCGACAATAAATAACTTTCACTTCTTCAAATAGGATGATTTTTTCTTTTTCTTGCCAATTGTCAATAGAGGCGAGCAGTTCTTCCATTATCATTCCAGCAATTTCCTTCTGCCGCTCAGGAGCAAGTAGGGTTGTAAATAAAAGCTTCCGATGCGTATGAGCTTCATCGTCCATGGTATGGACAGCATCTACCCCAAACGTCGACTTTTGAACTCGTTTTGGTACTGCCCCATTTCTTCTAAATTTATTAGTATCATAAAATAACCGTGCAGCTTCTTCTCCGCTCATACAAATAGCTTGCTCTCCTAATATTCTCGCTTCAAAAACTTCTGTTTTATACTTATCCAACCGATTTTGGATAAAATGATAGCCTTCCCTCATAACAGCAATACTGTTATCTACACTCCTGTCATGAGGCAGGTTTTGATTTAAAGCCATCTCTTCTACTCCTTTTTAAACAATTCAAGATATCTACTGCATAGTATGAGACTTCATCATTCATTTCATCCAGAAGTCCCACATATTTTTAATAGTGTAAAAACCACTTAAACACTTATGGTAAAATAATGGTAATAAATACGAAAGGAATGTTGGCTTGTGACTTATATTGCATTAGGGATTGTCTTACTTATTGTTTCGCTCATTCTCATTATTGCAGACAAACGAGCCACCTATTCTCGTTTTATGAGCAGCTTTTCCAACAAAGGGTTTAAGCAACTTCGTATAGGTCTCCCCATCATTGCCATTCTCGCTATTGGATATGGAATATTTCATCTTATTACCTACCAGCCGCCCTATCTAGACATCTATGTGGAAGAGGGGGAATATACCGTGTTCGGGGAAATTGGGGAGGTAGGCTATTATGCACCACAGCTTATTAAGAAAAAGGAGGAAGCTTCTATTCACCTTGTATTTTGGGAACCGGTAGAGATTGGAGATAATACGAAATTACAAGTAACCTATCCTTCCGGGAAATCTGAGGAATTAGACGTGACCCTTACTCCCATAAGGGAAACCAATTTGAAGCATAACATTCAATCCATTTATGAAGTCAGCCCCATTTCCTTTTCAGAAAAAGGAGTCGCGGATGTAACCATCATTTCGGGTAATAAAACGATAGAAAATATGGAAATGGAGATTCATTAACTCTTGAAAAAGTAAAAGAACTATGGCAAAGTTAGAACGAAACGTTAAACCAATAAAATTATACGAACCTGTGGGGGGACCAGTGTTTGCTGGTTGAGATTGTATCCGTTAGATACTGACCCTTAGAACCTGATCTGGTTGAGACCAGCGTAGGGAACATGGATAAAGCAAACACGTTTTTGTGTTCATTTATGTTTACATGCGCCAAGGCTCAAGCCTTTGGCGCTTTTTATTTATCCAAAAAATACTAGCTGGGTTCACCGAATCACGGGAAATTGGTGCAACGATTTCTATAATTAAGGAGGAATTGGATATGAAGAAATGGATGATCATCTCATTAATATTGCTAGTTGGACTACTAGCAGCTTGCGGGCAAGAACAAAGTAAATCCGCAGCAAAAGAAGAAGGAACCAGCACAAAAGAGCTTAAGAAGGTTAAAATTATGTTAGATTGGACCCCAAATACGAACCACACGGGCTTATATGTTGCAAAAGAAAAAGGTTATTTTGAAGAGCAAGGTTTAGATGTAGAGATTGTTCTTCCAGGAGAAGCTGGTGCCAATCAACTAGTTGCATCTGGACAAGCGGACTTCGGAATTGGGGCGCAGGAAAGCCTAACCCAAGCACGGGTCCAAGGGGTACCACTCGTGTCGATTGCAGCAATCATACAGCATAATACATCTGGGTTTGCTTCACCGAAAGATAAAAAGATTGACTCCCCTGCTGATTTCGAAGGGAAAACATACGGTGGATACGGAGACCCTGTCGAAAAAGCCGTTATTGACTCGTTAATGAAACAGGAAAATGCAGATGTCGAAAACGTTAATATTGTGAACATGGGGAATTCCGACTTTTTCACTGCGGTGGAAAGAGATATTGATTTTGCTTGGATCTATTATGCATGGACCGGAGTAGAAGCAGAGCTTCGTAACCAAAAATTAAACATGGTGTATCTAACCGACTACTCGGAAAAACTCGACTATTATACGCCTGTGCTTACGACAAGTGAAGATAAAATAAAAGAAGATCCAGATACAGTAAGAGCATTTGTCACTGCCGCTTCTAAAGGGTATAAATATGCCATTAACAATCCAGAAAAATCTGCTGAGATTCTCATTAAAGCTGTCCCAGATCTTGACCCAGAACTAGTGAGAGCAAGCCAAAAATGGTTGTCTCCAAGATATCAGGATGACGCAAAGCAATGGGGTGTTCAAAAGCTAGAGGTTTGGGAGAACTATGCAAGCTGGATGATGGACAATCAATTACTAGAAAAGAAACTCGATGCAGAGGCTTCCTTTACTAATGAATTTTTACCAGAGGTGAAGGAATAATGGCAAACGCATTATTAAGTATTCAAATCATACCGAAGACGAGAAATGGGGAAGATGTCATTCCATTTGTGGATGAAGCTATCGCAATCATCGACCAAGCTGGGGTGAAATATGAGGTGCATCCACTTGAAACGACGATGGAAGGCGAGTTAAGCAGGCTATTCTCTATCGTAGAAAAAATGAATAAAAGAATGGTTGAATTAGGAAGCCCTAGCATCATTTCGCAAATTAAAGTACTTTACAATCCAAATGGTGCTACCATGGACCGCTTAACGGAGAAATATCGATGAAACGATGGATCCAGAAAGGATGGCGTCCCACCACGTTGATTATCCTTTTGCTTGTCCTTTGGGAGGGAAGTAGCCGATGGTTGGATATTCCTGCCTGGCTACTCCCTTCCCCTAGTCAAATATGGAAAGAAGTGCTTGTATCCTGGTCAGATTTCCAAGGACATCTATTGGCCACCATTCGTTTAACATTCATTGGCTTTATATGCGGCTCAATCATTGGATTAGGGGTTGCTACCATTCTTCATCTGATGCCTAAAGTACGGGAAACGGTTTACCCACTCATCATTATTTCCCAAAACATCCCGACGATCGTGTTAGCACCCTTACTTGTAATCTGGTTTGGATTTGGGATTTTACCAAAGGTCATTGTCATCACCTTATTTTGCTTCTTTCCTATCGCAATTGCTACCTTAGATGGGCTGCGCCAAACCACCGATGAACTCAAGCATTACATGCTGATGGTTGGAGCTAGTAAAGGACAAATATTCCGTAAATTAGAGTGGCCCCATGCACTCCCTTCTATATTCTCTGGTTTAAAAATTGCAGCTACTTATAGTGTGATGGGTGCAGTTATATCTGAATGGTTAGGTGGAAATCACGGGATTGGGGTATTTATGACCCTCGCCTCTTCCTCCTTTCGAACGGACCGTGTTTTTGTATCCATTCTTTATATCGTGATATTGTGCTTATTATTCTTTTCCATGATAGTGACTGCTGAACGTCGTCTCATTCGCTGGAAGCCGAAAGGAGAAAAAAGATGAAAGCATTAGAGGTCCAACATATTTCAAAGTCCTTCGGTGAAGCCTTTGTCTTAAATGATCTTAACTTCTCCGTCAAGGAAGGGGAATTCGTGTCTATTTTAGGACCATCTGGAAGTGGAAAAAGTACTTTATTCCACCTGATTGGTGGGCTCATCACACCGGATGGTGGGAATTTTTTAATTAATGGGGAGAACGTCACGAATCAAAAAGGGAAAATCAGTTATATGCCACAATCTCCCTCGTTATTTCCTTGGAGAACGATTCTAAAAAATGTAACATTAGCTGCGGAAATTGTAGGAGAAAATAAGGAAACGGAAGCCATTCATATGCTAGAGCGCGCTGGGTTAAAAGGTTATGAACACGTCTATCCACATCAGTTATCCGGGGGAATGAAGCAGCGTGTTGCTTTTGTTCGAAGTCTATTGAGCCCACAATCTATCATTTGCTTAGACGAACCATTTTCTGCTTTAGATGAATTTACAAGACTGGATATGCAAACATGGCTAATGGACCTCTGGCAAGAGCAACAAAAAGCTATTTTGTTCGTCACACATAATATTGATGAAGCAATTTTTTTATCAGACAGAGTCATCGTGTTGTCTTCTAAGCCTGCTACCGTGAAGAAGGAGTTTGTCATTCCATTCTCTCGACCAAGGTTACCTAACTTATTATTGGAGGAAAAATTTCTGTCCCTAAAAAAACAAATTTATTCCGAATTGAGTGGTTCCTTATGAAGCCTATCATGGATGCACATATACACTTAGATATGTACAAGCAAAAGGAGCAAGAAACCATCCTTCAAGAGATGGAATCCTATAAAGTTGAAGCACTAATTGCCGTATCTTACTCACTATTATCCTGCAAACGGAATTTGGAGCTTCACAAAATGGATCCGCGCATAAAGGTAGCATACGGTCATCATCCAGAACAAGATTTACCCAGTAGAAAGAATCAAGAGGAGCTTGAAAGATTCCTCCTTTCTAATTCGGGGACGATGGTTGCAATCGGAGAAATAGGGTTACCATACTACAACATGCAGAAAACGAACCCTAGCTTATCTTTAGATCCCTACGTCCACTTTCTAGAACGGATGATTGTAATAGCGTCTCAAATTAAGAAGCCTGTTGTTTTGCATGCGGTGTATGACCATGCACCTATCGTTTGTGATTTATTAGAAAAACACAATAGTAAACAGGCCCACTTTCATTGGTTTAAGGGGGATGCAAAAACGGTAGAACGGATGATTGAAAATGGTTATCACGTCTCCTTTACTCCGGACTGCCTATACGAGCCTGAGATACAGGAATTGATTCAGAGGTATCCTATAGAACAGATGATGGTGGAAACAGACGGACCTTGGGGATTCAAAGGTCCGTTTGCGAATCAAATGACACATCCGAAAATGATCCATGCAGTCATTGAACAGATCGCTACCTTAAAGAAGCTACCTGTGGATGATGTTTATCAACAAATTTATTTGAATACAAAAATGTTCTATGCCTTGTAGGAGTACTATGAATCATTCTTTCATTGTTAAATATTCACGAATAGTGGTTACTAAAGCATCTTTCTGGGAACATTAGGAGTAATAATTCTATTGGAAAGGAAGCGTTCACTTTATGTCTGAAAGTCCAATCATGATAGACGCAATTATTAATGGAGAAAAATATAAGGTAGACAATCAAGCACCGAGGGAAAACCCAACTCATCCAGCTGAAGTTGTAGGATATGCACCTGTAAATACTCGCGAAGATACTATAAAAGCGATTGACGTCGCCTACGATACGTTTATTACATGGAGAGAGTCGTCCATAGATGAACGTATTAAGCGGATGAGAAAAGCTATTCAAAACATTAAAGATGCGACACCTGAAATTGCAAAATTGTTATCTAGAGAGCACGGAAAACCATTATATGATTCAGAAGGTGAAATTGGAGTCTCTTTAATGTGGATGGAATACGCCTGTGACCAAGTAAAAGAAGTCATTAAAAGCGACGTCCAGGAACATGATAACGGAAAGACAATCATTGCTAGAGATGCTATCGGCGTCGTTTCTGCCATAACACCTTGGAACTATCCCATTTCCCTTTCCACGATTAAAATTGCACCTGCATTGTTAACAGGGAACACAATGGTGTTAAAACCAAGTCCATTAGCGCCGCTGGCAGTAAGTAAAGTTGTAGAGCTAATTGCGAAAGAATTTCCACCTGGCGTTTTGAATCTTGTTCATGGAGAAGCAGATGTTGGAGTCGAGCTCACATCCAATCCAAAGGTCGCAAAGATTGCCTTTACAGGTGGTACAGAAACAGCAAAGCATATTATGAAAGCTGCTGCTGACACGATTAAGCATATGACACTGGAGCTAGGTGGAAACGATGCCGCTATTGTTTTAGATGACTTCGACATACAAGACGAGAAAGCGATGCGAAGACTTGTCATTTCTAATTTTCTAACAGCTGGTCAAATCTGTATGATTGCGAAAAGAATCTATGTACATAAGTCGATTTATGATCAATTTGTTGAAAAATATATAGAAGCGGCAAACAAATGGATTAGAGTAGGAGATCCTTTTGACAAAAATGTAACCGTTGGTCCAGTTAACAACCAGAAACAAGTCAAATATGTTCAAAGCTTGATTGACGATGCAAAAGGAAAAGGGGCTGAAGTCGTTAAGTTAGGAAAGATTCTCGATCAGGAGTTATATGAAGAGGGATATTTTATGCAACCTACTGTTGTACTAGGTGCAAATCAGGAGGATCCAATCGTCGTGAAGGAACAGTTTGGTCCAACTGTTCCAATATTACCTTTTAATGACGACGAACATGCTATAGAGCTAGCCAACGATAGTATTTTTGGACTTACTAGCTCTGTGTGGGGAAAAGAGGAGCACGCCGTAAAAATTGCAAAACACATCCAAGCCGGGACGACAATGATTAATACCGCTGCAGTTCAAGGGCTAGATGTACGTTTCCCATTCGGTGGTGTCAAGCAATCGGGAATGGGGCGCGAATACGGGAAAGAAGGTTTACTGGCATACACGGATACCCATGTTATTAATATTCCTAACACAAAGGATTTGCCTTATATCCCAGAATAAAAAAGTCGATAAGGATCAAGTACTACCTATCATAGTACTTGGTCTTTTTTCGTTTCCATTGATTTTTACATGAACTATTTCTTCACACCATATATAAGAAAAACAATTCCGAGGAAAATCCAAAAAAATTTACTTAAGGTCATCCTGTCTGACATGCCAACAAGCCCTAAGGTAGTCGTTACGATGAGAATAAGCGGTCCAATAATAGCAAGAGAACTGTTAATAACAAAGGCTTTTTCTATTTCGTTATATTTTAAAATTAAGAGAGCTGCAACAATTTCTATACATCCGGATAAAAGTCTAGTTATCGCTATGGCAAGTACTGCATGTATCATGTTTCCCCTCCTTAATTATGCATGTCCCTTATTTATATGAGCCATTCATCCTTTCCATGCCTATTGGTCATATTGCCTAAAACGACAATGATAGATCCGTACAAATTAGTTGAAACAAGTAACCAACTAGACTAATCCGTCAATTCTCAAAAGCTCTCCTTTAATTTATAATTAGATGAAACACAAAAGAGGAGGAGGAGTCATGACAAAAGCGGTGCTTCATTTTCGTTCCCCTACCCTACGTGACGTCCCAGCCATTGTTGAATTGCTTGCCGATGACCCGTTAGGAAGTCAAAGAGAACAAAACACGCATCCATTGCCAAATTCTTACTACGAAGCATTTCAAGCCATTGAATCAGACCCAAACAATGAGTTAGTAGTTGCTTTCATAGAACATAGGGTTGTTGGTGTTGCTCAAATAACATTTACTCCTTAACTTACTCACCAAGGGAGCTGGAGAGCAACCATCGAAGGAGTAAGAACTTCTTCCGCTTATCGTGGACAAGGAATTGGCGGTCAGTTAATTCAGTGGGCCATTGAACGAGCAAAAGAACGTGGCTGTCAGATTGTTCAACTAACCACGGATAAAACACGAGAGGATGCACATCGCTTTTATAAACGATTAGGCTTTTTAGCGACGCACGAAGGATTAAAATTGAAGTTGAAGGGTTGAAATGATGGCTTTCAACCCCTTCTGGTTTCAACGAGGTAGCTCTTTACTATATCGCTTTCTAAGCTCACTTAACCTTTCTAATCGATTCAGACTTTCCTGTTTATTCTCCATTCCGACTGCGATAATTAAGTTTTCGACTAAAAAGGTCGGGGCAACCATGGAATGAAATTCACTGATTTCCCCCCTACTTGCGAACATCGTACAGTTTGCTTGTGTAGAAAAATCAGCAATAAGCTGATCTGTAATGATAATAGTTTTATAACCGACTTGCTTGGAATAATCTAAAATGACTCGTGCTTCTGGTAATAAGCGGACAAATCCAAATAAAATGACAACACTATCTTTCTCCAAGTGGAGAAGCTCCTCCAACATTTCACTCCCACTCTTATCCATTATCCGTATGTCTAAACCGAATCTTGCAAGACGATACTGAAGTAAGGCACCTAGTCCTGCCGAAGGTCCCGGACAGTATACTCGAGTCTTTTTACTTGCTGTTAGGAGACGAACTGCCTGGCGAAAGGATGTGCTTGAAAACTGCTGCATCGTCTTATACAAGTGGGTAACGGATATATCCAAAATATGATGCTGCAATTCTTCCTCAGTGCCTCTGCCCATAATACGCTCCATTTTCCCTGCAGGAGAGACTTCCAACTGACTACGCATCTCTTGCTTAAAATCCTTGAAATTTTTATAGCCAACTACTCGCCAAAATCTTGACACAGACGCGATACTAACTTGGACTGCATCCGCTATATCTTTTTCCGTCGATAACAATACTTGCTGCGTATGCTTTTGTATGTAATCGGCAATTTGGTACTGACTAGGTGACATATGTGAGGTATCCCATTTCACCTGTAACAAATCGTCTCCCCCTTCCATTTCACCCGAAGAATAGCATATATAGTGATGACTTCCTATCTCTATGAAAGTTTTTTTACATAATGTTAAAAAATGATACGAAATTTACAAAATTTTCACTTGGACAACACGAGAGATTCATAATGGTTTTTTACAATTAAGATAATTCGAATATAAGGAGGTAATGAACCGTGCCTGAATTAAAAGAAAGGTATGTCTTAACACAATCTCAGAAGATGATGGTTTTTATTTTGTCTATGTCTTTATATGGATTATCTAACATGATTACCGAACTCGTCCCCTCCGTAAATGTTGGTCCTGTGGAATTTTCGATTGAATACTTTGCGTTTATTCCATTAACCCTTTGTATCTTATTTCACCCTTTGTATGCCGCTATTGGTGCTGCTTTAGGAGAAGTAATCTTTGGAGAAATTATGCTCGGTCAGTTCGGAGGGTTTGGCGAGCTTGAGAAATTTATCGGATTCTCTCTCGCTATGTTTATTGCAGGTTCACTAGTAAGTAATCCACGAAACAAGAGACAAGTAGGTACAGCTGCGATTCTAGGTGTTGCCATTCATCAATTTATTAGCTGTACCGTTGATATTCTAAAAGTTTGGGTTGGTGTAGAAGAGCTGGAAGCAGTACCTGGATTAGCCGAGAGTGTTGTTGTCGTAGAAGGCTTCGCATTCTTAAATGATGTGTTGTTTTCTGGGATTCTTTTCGCTTTACTTCCAACGCTATATTTAGTACCACGCCTTTATGGAAAAATTGAACCCCTTCTAGGAATGAAACCCCGTGATACTTCCATTAAGTACTCTACTGCCGAGGTTTTAACTCCAAGACTTATTACCGTAGCTGTTGTTCTAGCATGTAGTGCTTTTCTTTTCGAATACTTATCCGAAACAGACTTTAATTATGAGTGGGAAGCAGATTTCCTAGGAACGTTCGGAGATTGGTTTATCTGGGTTAGCATTGGGACTGCCGCTCTAGTTGCTGCCATTACTGTTTTCGTCATGCTTAAAATGAAACAAAATAAATCTAAGCCCTCTAACGAGGATCAGAGGATCCCATCATGACCGAACAGCTTGTCATCGAAAATGTCACCTTCCAATATCCAGGAGGGGATCTGCCTGTATTGCGTAATGTCTCTCTTTCAATAGAAAAGGGAGACTTTATCGCCATAATGGGCAGTAATGGCAGTGGAAAATCAACACTTTGTAAACTGTTCAACGGTCTCATTCCACATTACTATGTAGGAGATTTTTCAGGGAAAGTTACAGTAAACGGACTTGTAACAACAGAACATAAAGTAGCAGAATTATCCCAAAATGTCGGATATGTATATCAAGATTTTGAAAACCAGCTTGTAAGTCCACGCGTTCTTGACGATGCAAGCTTTGCGCCTTTAAATTACGGGTATCCAGATTATAAGGAAAAAGGAAAGACAGCATTGGACTTAGTCGGTCTATACGGGCATGATGACGAGTTTATCTGGCAATTAAGTGGGGGACAAAAGCATTTGCTCGCTTTAGCTGGTATCTTATCTCTAGACCCAGATGTACTCATCATAGATGAACCCGTCGCTCAATTAGATCCCGCACATGCAGAAGAAACATACCGCATCCTAAAACGGTTAAATGAAAAATACGGGAAAACAATCATTGTGATTGAGCATCATACGGAATTCATTGCGGATTTCTGTAAACATGTCGTGTTAATGGATAAGGGCGAGGTTGTATGGAAAAAGAAGACAGAGGATGGTTTACGAGAAGTTGATCAGTTATTGAAGCGACAAATATATCCACCACAAGTAACGCAAGCTGCCTATTCCATCAATCCAGACGACAAAGGAATTTTACCCATTCACCTGGACGAAGCGATGGCCTATTTTTCACATCCAATGACGGCTTCAGCTGCTGAATCCATGGTTAAATCTGAGCAATCGGAATCTATTATACAAATGGAAGAGGTAAGCTTTTCGTATAAAACCATCAATCGATCAAAGAAGCAAGTACTACAACATATAAATCTGGATATTCATAAAGGAGATCTAATCGCACTAGTCGGAAATAATGGGGCTGGAAAATCCTCCTTGATGCGCTTAATTACAGGCCTATCTAAACCAGAGTCAGGACACGTTTTTGTAAAAGGGTTGGATACGAAGAAGCAGTCTCCCGAGCATTTGGCAGACCTCGTAACCTATATTTATCAAAACCCGGAAGAAATGTTTATTGAAGACTCCGTGCGAAAAGACGTAGAGTTCTTTTTAAAAGCACGTAACATACCAAACTACAAAGCAATCGTCGATGACATTTTAGAAGCTTATGACCTTACTCACCTTCAAGAACGAGATAGTCGATTAATGAGTGGTGGACAACAGCGACGAGCTTCTTTAGCTATTGGTGTTGCCATGAACCCTTCCGTCATTCTACTTGATGAACCGACAGCAAATCTTGATATTGCAACGAGAAAGCATATTACGAAGTTAATTGGAACCTTAAAAGAACACGTAGAAGCTGTTGTTATTGCGACACATGACATGCAATTAGTTGCTGAGTGGGCAAGTCGGATCATTGTGCTACATGAGGGACAAATCATTCACGATGGTGATCGAGAATCTGTCTTTCAAAACCAATCATTACTAGATGTAGCTGGACTTAAAGCACCTCAAATCCTCCAGCTTAGCAAGCGGCTTAACCTTTCTCCACTTGCTTATACCGTTCAAGATTTTGTTCAAGCCGTACAAAGAGAGGAGGCAACGCATGGAATACACCCGCAAACTATCGGATAAGCTTTCAGTTGAGCAAATAAAGATTGAATTACTAAATACAGCATACGGAAACGGAGATACATTTCTAGCAAAGCTAGATCCTCGTACTCTTTTTATCTGGTATTTATTTTTTGGAATAGTACCGTGGTTTCTTCATAGTGAAATTGTTTTGTTTGGCTTCTTTTTATTTATGGTTGTTACGACCATTTCGATTCGAGTAAGTCCACTCATTATCTTTATCCTTTGCCTAGGATTGCTAGGACAAGGAGGGTATTTGTTAGTTGCTTCTTGGTTTTTCGGAGGAAACGGAAGCGTTATTCTACCTCTACTTCTTTTAACGTTAAAGCTTTCTACAATATCTTTAGCAAGTATTACCGTGTTCTGTTCGATGGACCCGGATAAACTCAGCAATGGATTGTTAAAGATTGGGGTGCCAGGCCAAGTATCATTTAGTATTGCGTATGGTTATCGAATGCTCCCAAGTCTACTAGAGGAATACCACCACGTCTTTCTATCCTTTCGGTTAAGGGGGAAAGCTCCAAAAAAACACGGTTTCCTTTACGTGAATTCTATCTTTTATTTCGTGAGGCTTGCTGTTTTATCGTTCTACCCACTTTTATTAAGCACGTCTAAACGAGCAAGAACAACCGTGGAAGCCCTAGAAACAAAAGGAAGTTTATATGGGTTTAACCACCCAGAGGTAAAGAAAATTAAGCTAGCTCATTTAAAGATGGAGAAACGCGATTATTTATTTTTACTCGTTTCTGCTATCTATGTTTGTGGAATATTTGGTATTGGATATATGGTGAATTAAGGGGGAACAGTTATGAATATAGATTTCCATACACATGTGAAAATCTCAAAAAAATCTGCTTTTATGCCTGACTATTTTAAGGAAATGATGCAGGAAGCAAAGGAAAATGGCTTAACCGCTTTAGCGATGACCGAGCATTTCAATACAAGTCGCTTTACAGATATATATGATTATTTAGAAGCGAACTACCCATATGAACATGGCTATTATGACATTCATGGCCTGAAATTATTTCCCGGGATGGAAGTAGATATCTTTGAAACGGGGCACATCCTTCTTATCGGAGATCGTTCAGACATTTTACAAATTCGAGAGGCTTTAAATGAGCATACAGAAAGAGTATCATTCGTGCACTTTGACCAGCTCATGGAAATCACAGCACCATATAATCTGTTAAAAATTGGCGCTCATCCGTTTCGTGAGAGTACACCACTTTATCATTTAAAGCCTGAGCAGCTCAGCCAGCTTGATGCGTTGGATTTAAATGGAAAAGACCTTCATTCCCAAGGAATAGAACCTTATCAAAGCAAGATGAAGAATTTTTCTGAACAACTCAACCTTCCTATCGTTGGTGGTAGTGATACACATCAATATTTCCAATATGGGTGTGTGTACAATGAATTCAAAGAAGAGTGTCAGGATGTTAATGATTTAAAAAACTGTATACAAGGTCGCCGTTACAATGTGACCGTATCTAATGATTTACACCTTAAAGTAAAAGCAGCCATTGTGGTTAAAAACCTTTTAAAGAAGCAACTAGATAACAAGGAAGCTGCAACCGCTCAATAAAGCAATAAACGTAGAATAGAGTGATGAATGGGTAGTTAGTCTTTCAACGGGCTATATTACCCTTTTTTCAATCTACGATACTTATTTATCTGTTAATTACCTACCATGTAACGTTTGTAATTTTAGGAGATTTTTCTTCTTATACAAGTAAACCATTAAGAGATTTTATATATGAGTGCAATAACGGAAAGCAAGTGTTTTTTGTCTCAACAGAACAAGAAGCCATTGATAAATTATCTCATGCCATATAAAAGATAGGCACCTTAGGAACAAAGACGTCATCCTTCGTCAACGTACAAAAATATAGACTTTGAACATTCATTTTTTATTTGTAATGGGGAAACATAAAGAGTAAGAAAATATTCTTAGGAGGATATGATGTCAAAGAATAAAGATAATCAAAAGGAGACTTTAACGGAAAGTTCTATTCGAAAAGCTAAAGTAAATAGATATGATGAAATTCCTGATAATGAAATAGAGAAAGTAAATCAAGCATTAAATGAAAAGTTTTACCCAAGTAATAAAAAGCATCACTCCTCTCCAGCAGCCTATCTAAACAATAACACAGCTGCTATTGATGTAACAGAAAACGAAGAAAGCGAAAGATAGAAATGGGAACAAGAGGTTGAGACAAACGTATAGGAAGCAATGAAAAAACGAATAATTATAATAGTGCCTATACCCTGCTCCGGAAATATACGACGCTTTCCGCGGGCGGCTGGTGAGCCTCCTCGTGCTGACGTACTGCGGGGTCTCACCGATGCCTTTCCTCCCACTGGAGTCTACGTATGTTTCCGGAGCTAGTATAGGCTGTTGTTCGGCTTATCTTTTAGTTATGTCCCATATAATCGTTCCATTTCAGCTATTTTATTTTGAACATATTTATCTGATCATTTAATTTAATTGCTAATTCATCTAACTCTTTAGCAGAGTTTGCAATGATCTCCGTGGATGCTAGCTGCTCTTGCCCAGTTGCAGATATTTCCTCCGTGCTTGCAGCAAACTCCTCTATTTGAGATGTGATATCTTGAATTTGGATAGACACCGTCTTAGAGTTTCCGTTTACTATTTTCATCGCCTCTGCAGTTTGTGTAAATCCTTCTACAATTCCTTCATACATATGCTTAATTTTTTCAAAGGCTTCTTTTGTAATTTTTAATGCATCTCTTTGTTCTTCTACCAATTGATTGGATTGCTCAATATTAGAAACAGCTAAGTCCGTCTTATCCGAAGTTCCTTCAATAATCGTTGTAATCTCACTTGCTGATTTTGAGGTTTCTTCTGCTAGCTTGCGAATCTCATCCGCTACGACAGCAAATCCTCGACCAGATTCACCGGCTCTAGCTGCTTCAATAGACGCATTTAGTGCTAATAAATTTGTTTGTTCTGCTATGGAAGTAATAATATCAACAAAGCCAGTTACTTGATTAATCATACTTCTGAGATCATGAATGGAATGAGTGACTTCACTTGAAACATGAAGGGTTTCATCCATTTTTTTCGTCTGCCTATCAACACTTCTCTGACCTTCCTTAATGGACTCAATAGAATGAGATGCTTGCTCAGCATTGGCAGAAGTTTTCACGGCAATCTCATCTATAAGGTTGACTACATCGGATAAGGTTTTACTAATGTCATTCATCGTCTCCGCTTGTGCAGAATTACCTGCTGCCAATTGATCAATCGTTGTCACTACATGTGTAATAGAATTGACGTTCTCATCTGTATTTTTATTCAAGCTATCTGACTGGTTTGTAACCGTTGAAGATACGGTTTGTAGTTCCTTGGCCATGTCCTTCAGTACTTTTCTTGTTCCATATAACGCCCTTGCCATCGATCCCGTTTGATCCTTTATTTTTAACAGTTTTTCTAAATCTTTATCTGAATCAGACAGATCTAAATCAGCTGTTTTTTCTGCAAACTCTGTTACTTTTACAATTGGTTTTTCAATCGCTTTTCCTATGAAGTAGGATAAGACTATCCCAATAATCAAGGAAATCAGTAATCCCCACAATATTGGTGCTGGGAGTATAAAACCTGATTGCATTTGCTCAGCCGCTTCTGTATTTGTATTGGGAGTAGCTGCACCACTGGTACCGCTCCTCATGATTATGGATGCACCTACGTTAATAATTGCCACCAAAATAGAGTTGATTAAGGATAAGAGGATAATCTTTGTTGATATTTTTTTCATTTTGCCATGTCCACCTTTTTGTCATATTGTCTAGTGCGAGTATCGGTCTAGCGCAAAAAGCATATGTACTTATTTTGACAGCTAGTCACTTACCTTGATTTTGATTATCCTACATAAACCTTAAAATAACCTTAAACATACGTGATACTAATATCATTCCTTTTTTATCCCTAGTTCCATACGTTTTCATTCCCCTAGTTTGAAGGATAGAGTTCCTGTCTATAGTATTACTAGAGTATGTTGAAATGGAGGCGAATAATGGGAGACTTTTTTGATGGTTTAACAGATGCTGAACAAACACGATACAAAAAACTATCAATGCAATTCAACGCTACGACGGATATAGATGAGAAAAAGAAATACATCCCTCTTCTTGTTTTATTAGAAGAAAAAGGGAGAATAGAACTAGAAAAAAAGAAAAAACGTAATTAGATTGGTCTAGGAGTAGTATTCCTTTGTCATCCTTGCCTATTTTCCTGCGTCTAAATATACCCACAAAAAAATCCTGTCTTCCAAGCGGAATACAGGATTCATCTTATACATTCCTTCGTGCAAAATCTACAAATCGAAATTTATCTGGTCTGTGTCTGGATTCCGTATATTGAAACAGACTTGCATCATCCAGATACACATAGTTTTTAATAATCACAATGTTGTGAAAGCCTTCTAGATCCAATAGCTCTCTATCCTCTTCTGAAGGTTCTTCCACAACAATTTCTTTCTTCGCAAAGCTTATAGATAGGTTTAACTCATTTTCGATGTAATTATAGATAGAATCTTCACAGATTTCTTTCGTGATAGTAGGTACAAATTGTTGGACGAGAAAGTCTTTGTCCAAAATAATCTTATCGCCACCAATTTCACGGGTTCGAATAATTTTCCATACCTTATCTTTTTCCGAAACATTTAATTGCTTTCGGATATAGTCCTCAGGCTTTTCAAGGGATAGCTCGTTTACAATCGTTTTAGCTTTACCGTCCATCTTCTGCGCGAGCTCTTTAAAGCTCACTAGTCCGGAAACTGGAAAATCAAACTTACTTCGATCAATGACAACTGAACCTTTCCCACGTATCTTTTGTATAAATCCATTTTGAGAAAGTAAATTCAATGCTTTTCGAATGGTTTCCCGTGAAGTATCATAACGATCTTTTAACTCATTTTCCGATGGAAGCAAGCTCCCTGGTTCATACATTTGTTGTTCAATTTGCTTCGAAATTTCATTATAGATCGTTAAATACTTGTTATTCATGGTAAGCCCTCTTCTACTTTTTTAAATGGAATACAAGCGATTCATACGGACGCAATGTCATGGATGACGCTAGTGTTGAAGCAGAATCCTTATAATTAGAGAGAATCAGCTTTTGCTCTGACGCGTCCACTTTAATATCCATGGGAAGTTCGATTACAGTTTCCTTGCCATAAAAGTTATTCAAGACAAGGATCTCTTCGTTGTTTCTAGTTCTTCTATATGCAAAAATATCATCATGGTCCTTTAAAATCAACTCATAGTCGCCATGAACGATGATATCATATTGCTTTCTTAGACGAATTAATTGCTGATAATGGTAGAAGATAGAATCTCGATCGGCAAGTGCATTCTCTGCATTAATTTCTTTATAATTCTCAGCAGGTTGAATCCAAGGAGTCCCCTTTGTAAATCCAGCATTTTCACTACTGTTCCATTGAACAGGGGTTCTGGAGTTGTCGCGAGATTTCTGTTTCAGAATCTCAATAATCTCCTGCTCAGACATCCCTTCTTCTTTTTTAATATCGAAAATATTTAGGGATTCTACATCACGATAATCCTCAATCTTATCAAAGTTTGGATTTGTCATCCCAAACTCTTCCCCTTGATAAATATACGGGGTTCCCTTCATGAGATGAATGGTAGTCGCTAGCATTTTTGCGGATTCTTTATGGTATCGTTCATCATCTCCAAATCGTGATACAACCCTTGGTTGATCATGATTACACCAAAATAACGCATTCCAGCCTCCGCCTTCATGCATTTCCACCTGCCAAGTAGACAAGATATCCTTTAATTCCTGAAAGTTAAAGTCTGCCTTCGTCCATTTATCTCCATTCGGATAATCTACCTTTAAATGATGGAAGTTAAAGGTCATACTTAACTCTTCACGGTCTGGATGTGTGTACTTAATACAATGATCGATCGTCGTAGAGGACATTTCTCCGACGGTCATCATATCGTAATGGGAAAACACACGCTGGTTCATCTCATGCAAATACGCATGAACTCTTGGTCCATCTGTATAAAATTTACGCCCATCCCCTGAATCATCATTTGGAAAGTCCTGATTTTTGGAGATAAGATTGATAACATCTAATCGGAACCCATCTACTCCTTTATCTAACCAAAACTTCATCATGTCATATACAGCGGTACGCACTTGTTCGTTTTCCCAATTCAAGTCAGCTTGGGTGACATCAAATAAATGCAAGTAATATTGACCCGTTTGTTCATCATATTTCCATGCATTCCCACCAAATTTGGACTGCCAGTTCGTTGGTTCCTTTCCATTAATCGGGTCCTTCCAAATATAAAAGTCTCGGTATCCGCTATTTATTGAACTTCGCGATTTTTGGAACCAGTCATGCTCCGTAGAAGTATGATTCACTACAATATCCATGATGATTTTAAGTCCACGCTGATGCGCTTGATCCAATAGCTGTTCAAAGTCCTCCATCGTTCCATATTCTGGGTGAATATCGAAATAGTTACTAATATCATAGCCGTTATCTTTCTGCGGAGATTCATAAATCGGCGTTAACCATAATACATCCACCCCAAGCTCCTTTAAATAATCCAGCTTTTCTATAATACCTTGAATGTCTCCAACGCCATTACCAGTCGTATCGTTAAAACTTTTCGGATAGATTTGATAAACAACTGAATCCTTCCACCACGGTTGTGTCATGTTTTCATCACCTACTGTTATGTTATAAAGTCGAAAAGCAACCAAATTCGCATATGGTTGCTCTCATTCTAGATGTAAAGAAAATAGGGAGAGTGACTCCCCCTATTTATTATTTTCCTAAGCTTTTATAAGCTTTTTTACCCCAAGGCATGCGAGCAAACGCCATTGTTAAGGCAATTGGCACTATAACTGCAACTGCCATTGAGATAAAGAACATCGGCCAATCTTGGAATTGAATAGAAAGGAATCCTGGAATTCCTCCAACCCCAATCGAGTTTGCAAAGACGTCACTTCCAACTGAGATAATCGCTGCAATCGAAGAACCAATCATTGCTGCTACAAATGGGAATACATATTTTAAGTTAATCCCGAACATCGCAGGCTCTGTTACCCCTAGATAACAAGAGATGGCTGCTGGCACGGAAACTTGCTTTTCTTTTTCATCTTTATTATTCAAGATAATCATCGCAACTACAGCAGAACCTTGTGCGATATTGGATAGTGCAATCATCGGCCATAAGTTCGTACCATTAAACTCACTCATAAGCTGTAAATCTATTGCATTGGTCATGTGGTGTAACCCAGTAATAACGAGTGGTGCATAAGCAAATCCAAAGATTGCGGCAAACAACCAGCCAAATGCTGAGGTTAACCCAGAATACACAACATCTGAAATCCAAGTACCAATTGTCCAACCAATTGGTCCAAGTACAACGTGTGCGACTAGCACTGCTGGAATTAAAGCAAAAAATGGAACGAAAATCATCGAAACCACATTTGGAATTACTTTACGTAACCAAATTTCTAAATAAGCAAGTACGAAGCCTGCTAGGATAGCCGGAATGACTTGTGCTTGATACCCGATCATTTCAACCGTAGCAAACCCGAAATCCCAAACCGGAATATCTTCTGCTCCCGCAACTCCATAAGCATTAAGTAACTGCGGAGAAACGAG
Source organism: Radiobacillus deserti (assembly GCF_007301515.1). Classification (GTDB taxonomy): domain Bacteria; phylum Bacillota; class Bacilli; order Bacillales; family Amphibacillaceae; genus Radiobacillus; species Radiobacillus deserti. Next base: position 256,317 of record NZ_CP041666.1, on the reverse strand, counting down.
CGTGATACCTAATACAATCCCAAGAATTTGTGTCGTACCCATCTTTCTAGAAATCGCCCACGTAATACCAACCGGTAGGAAATGGAAAATCGCTTCCCCAATTAACCACAAGAAGGAATGGACGCCTGCCCAAAATTGAGAAATGTCCACCAATGTTTGTTCATTTTCTGGTCCAAACATTCCAATTGCACCAATCACGTTTCTAAAGCCTAGAATAAGACCCCCGACTACTAGTGCTGGAATTAACGGAGTAAAGATATCTGCCAAGTGAGAAATCAAGCGTTGTAGTGGGTTCATATTTTGCTTCGCTGCCACTTTTGCCTCATCCTTGGATGTATCGCTAACTCCTGCTATCTTCGTGAATTCATTATAAAAAGATGATACCTCATTCCCAATAATAACTTGGAACTGTCCTGCATTCGTAAACGTTCCTTTGACTAAATCAATCTCTTCGATTTTTTCTGCATCCGCTTTCTTTGGATCGTTTAAAACGAAGCGCATTCTTGTCGCACAGTGTGTAACGACTGAAATATTATCACTACCACCGACATGCTCAAGCAACTGTTTCGCCGGATCTGTAAATTTACTCATCACATATTCTCCTTTTCTGCATGTTCACTGCCCATATTTTCTCATAAAATAATAATTCCATTCATCAAAACTTGTATATACATGTTTTGATTGCGTTTTCATTATATCTTGTATATACATGTTGTGTCAACCTTTCATGAATTTTTGAATGAAGGTGCGTAGATTCTATACTAGCATCGAGAAATTTATCAGCGATTTTTTCGCTATATCGGCGAAAAAATCTGTATATCAGCTTTTTTTATCCTATATCAGCGAAAAATTTTTTATCGGCGTTCACCGCCCAAATAACAGCGGTAAAATTACTTATTACATAAAGAAAAACCCCGAACTAATTCGGGGTTTAGAAAATCTAATATTATTTAGCTAGTGTTACAGCTTGATCCAATACTTTGTCACCTTGCATCATGCCATAGGCCATCTGATTAATAACATCTACTTTTATACCTTTAGGTTCTAGTTGTTCTTTTATTTTTCTTTCTAAATATCGGACTTGAGGTCCGATTAACACGACGTCCAACCCATCTAAATGATTTTTCAATTCGGACTCCGACACCGCGTTAATCGTTGCATCCATCTCTCTTTTTTCTGCTTCAGCTCTCATTTTACTTACAAGCATGGACGTCGACATGCCAGCGGAACAAACGAGTAAGATATTCAATTATTGTCCCTCCACTTGTTTTATCTTTTCGTACATTTCAATCATTTCATTCGCTAAATCCTTCACAGTCATGGCGGTCATCAGATGATCTTGAGCATGAACCAGTATGACAGATACTTCATTTTTCTTTCCCTCTGCTTCCTCTTGGAGCAATTGTGTTTGAACATGATGCGCCTGTGCAAACTCTTCATTGGCTTCTTCGATTTTTTGACGAGCTGCTTCAAAATCATACTCCTTTGCGAAGGCAATTGCCTCCATGGAACTGGATCTGGCATTTCCTGCGTGAAGGATGATATTAAACGACAGCGTCTCGATCTTGGTTGTAATCATTAGAATCCGTCCCTTTCATATCTTTGTTTAATGCTCGAACTCCCGCCATAACAAACGGTATATACATGGCTACCGCAATACCTAAGTTAATAATCTGTAGGGCAATTCCTCTCCAGCTTCCTCCAGTAACGAGGTAACCACTTAGAATTGGTGGCGTTGTCCAAGGAACAATTGCGACTGTTTTAGGCACTAACCCTGTTGATAAGGCAATGTATGAAACAATGGTCAACGTTACAGGAACAAGGATAAATGGAATAAGCATAATTGGATTCAACACAATTGGTAACCCGAAGACAACCGGCTCATTAATATTGAACAAACCAGCTGGTGCGGAGAGCTTTGCAACCTCACGATACGGATGCTTTTGTTGACCTCGTACGACTAAGAAGATGGCGATTAATAAAGCAATCGTAGTTCCTGAACCACCCATAAATACGAAGGAATCAAGGAAGGGCTTCGTTACAGTATAAGGAACGTCGAATGCGGATGTACCTTCCTGAAACAAACGCAGGTTTTCTTCAATTAGCGGTAAATATAACGGCTCAATAACGGAACCAATAATGTTCGTGCCGTGCAAACCGAAGAACCATAATAAGTGATTCAAGAAGGCAACAATCATCGCTGCAGGTAATGTATTTCCAAGCCCTTGTAATGGCTCTTGAATAACTGTAAAGATAAATTCAAAAATACTTTGCTCTGCAAATACGGTCATTAATGCCTGGAATAATCCGACTAGTATCAAGATGATGGATGCAGGAATAAGTGCTTTAAAGGATCTTGCTACCCCGTCAGGAACTCCTTCTGGCATTTTTATCGTGAAGTTGGAGCGAATCAGTACTTTAAACAATTCGGTCGTTATAATTGAAAGAATTAGAGCCACGAATAAGCCTTGAGCTCCTAACCAAGCAAAGTTCAATCCCCAGTCTTCTGTAGCTGGCACAAGCATAATATAAGATGCTGCTGAAATTAAACCAGCGGATAAGCCATCTAGTTCATACGATTTCGCAAGATTATAAGCGACTGAAAAGGAAACTAACAGTCCTAATACGGCAAAGCTCCCGTTCCAAATCGTCCCACCTACAAGCTGCCAATTCCCATCCCCAAAAATGCCATTCATCCAACCGACAAAGTCGAAAGCTCCAAAAGCAGGAAAGTTATTAATCAGAACAGCCAGTGACCCAATAATAATGAGTGGCATGATAGCCACAAAGCCATCTCTTATCGCCACTAAATGTCGCTGTGAACCAATCCGACCAGCAATTTCAATAAACTTTTGCATGTACCTGTTTTCCATTTTCTTTCCCCCCATAAAATTGTGGTAAATGAGCTCGGTGAGCGTCTAAAAGCTCATCCAATACTTCTTTACTTCTTTTTTCATCCGCCACTAACGGGTTCATGACTAGGGATGTATATGCATCGTTGTAATTTCCAGAAATAGCGGCTCTAACAACTAGCTCTTCGAAAGCCTTCATTTGTAGCGTGATTCCTTTAATAGTAGGAGGTAATGAACCAACCGCAATTGGTTTCGGCCCATCCTTCGTAATCACACAATTCACTTCAATAACTGCATCATCCGGTAAATCCGCGATTGCTCCATCATTTCTCGTATTTACGGTTTGTATATCCTCTTTGTTGTTATGAATGGAGTCCATTAAGCTACAGGCTACATCACTATAGAAAGCACCTCCTCTTTTTTCTAATTCCTTTGGTTTTTCTGATAGACTTGGATTTTTATAGATTTCAAACAGTGATTTTTCTAGACTCTGAACAACTTCTGCTCTTGTGCCATTTTCTTGGAAAGCTTGTAGATCTTTATGAAGAACATCACGTGTTTGAAAGTAATACTGATGATAAGGATTTGGGAGTAGTCGTGTTGATTCGATGAAGGTTTTAGACCATCCTAAATTGACGATGTTTGCTGGAGAATAATCCACTCGGTCATCACATAACCGATCCAACACCTCTTGTGTTCGATTGACTCCATGAACCAATACCTTCTGACCAAAAACAAAATGATTCATACCGACAAATTCTATTTGAACGGCTTGCGGTTTTACCTCTAGTATCTCAGCGATAGAATGCTTCATATTGTAAGGGATGTTACAAACTCCAATTACCTTTTGATGAGGAGAATGCTTTAATAAAGCTTCTGTTACAATTCCCGCTGGATTCGTAAAATTAATAATCCATGCTTCAGGGCAAATCTCATGCACATCTTTAGCTAAATCGAGTAAAACAGGAATCGTTCGAAGCGCTTTAAAAACCCCACCAGCTCCATTCGTCTCTTGACCAATAAATCCATGACTCAGTGGAATCCTTTCATCCGCTGCACGAGCCTTTAATCCACCTACTCGAATTTGGGTTGCGATGTAGTCTGCTCCTACAAACGCTTCTCTTCGATTCAATGTCCAAGATAGCTTGATAGGTTTTCCAGATGCTTCAATCATGCGTGAAGCAAGGTTTCCGATAATATCTAGCTTCTCTTTTCCATCTTCAATATCCACGAGCACAACTTCCTCTACCGGAAAGCTCTCATGCCGTTTTAAAATTCCTTCCATAAGTTCAGGTGTGTAGCTAGAGCCTCCTCCAACAATGACGACCTTTATACCCATTATGTAACCTCCCCACACTAAATGAAAGCGCTTTATAATTATTTGATTAAAGAAGGACTATTCGTCCTTCGATGTCTGCTACCTTTGTCTTATTCGATTATATAAAATGTATCATACAAATTTATAATTGTCTATACAATATAAGTAAACAAATTAAAATTTGTTACTACAATGTAATTTGTTGTTATTATCAGTACTTTTTTGTACACTTTATGTATTAAACCATTGGAGGAGAACAGACATGGAAAAAACCCAGTCCCTTCACGCCTATATAAAAGAGGAAATCATTAATCGAATTAAGACAGGGGTTTATGAAAAAGGAGAACAAATTCCAACTGAATTAATGCTGTGCGAAGAGTTTGACGTTAGCCGGACAACGGTTCGAGCAGCGTTACATCAGCTAACCTTGGAAGGATACCTCGTACGTCAACAAGGAAAAGGAACCTATGTCGCCGAGCAAAAAGTGAAGCAAACATTATCGAGTACCGTTGAAACGTATAGTGAGCAAATTGCTGTCCAAGGAAAACGGGCAGAGATCACGTTAGTAAATTTAGAAGTTTTACCTGCCAACGAATGGATTCAAGAGTCTTTAGATGTAAACGTTAGTGATCCCATTCAACGGATAGAACGAATCCGGAAAGCTAACGGAGAAACCACACAATATGAAATATCGTATATCCCTTGGGGAATTGCTCCAGGGATCACGAAACAACAGGCAGAAACTTCTCTATACACCACATTAAAAGAAGCGTTCGGGGTTCATATTGCAAAAACGGTGGAGCATATTGAAATTACTTTAGCAGATGAACGAATCAGCAAACAACTACATTGTGAGCCTGGCTTACCATGTTTTTATATCGAAACAATCGCCGAATCGACAGAAGGTAAAAAAATCGAATATTCACGCTCGTACTTCCGGGGGGATAAGACAAACTTTGTAATTGAGCGTAATTATCCTTGGAGGGAACAAAATGAAGGTACGGATTAATGCGGATGATTATGGATTAACGAAAGGGATTACGGACGGGATAATACGTGCTCATCAGAATGGAGTAGTCACCTCTACGACGATGATGATGAATGGAAAAGCTGTAGATTATGCGGTAGAGCAAGCAAAGCTAAACCCTTCCTTAAAGGTGGGGATTCACCTTGTTTTAACATGGGGAAAGCCTGTTTCAGAAGAAGTGAATAAGCTAACGAATTCGGATGGCTTATTCCGTTTTACAAGCATCTTTGACCCATCCGATCCACCAAACCTAGACCATTTGGAAAAAGAATGGACTGCACAAATTGAGGCATTCTTGCGAACAGGCCTCCCATTAAGCCATATCGATAGTCACCATCACGTCCATGGATGGCCACCTGTACAAGCGCTTATAGCAAAACTAGCAAAAATCTATCAAGTACCGGTTCGCGTTGTGGGCACATTAAAGAATCAACCCGATATAACGATGACCGATATACTTTGGGACGGTTTTTATGGCGAGGGTGTAAGTGGTAGGTTGTTTGATGAACTACAAACGTTAGACGTAGATTCCGTTGAAGTCATGACACACCCTGCTATCGTTGATGAAGAATTAGAAAGTATGACCTCTTACGCGTATCCTCGTAAAAGAGAACTAGATTTGTTATGTTCGATGAGAGTGCCTAGCTGGGTTGAATTGTTCTAACGCACTGACGACGGGCTCAATATCTTCTTTTCCTAGTTAGAAAAAATAGTATTGACCCTTTTGAAAACGTGGATTATGATATAGGTACAACTTAAGACTAAGCCAATCTCCAAAGGGGAGTAGCTAACAGTTACGTCGACAGGACGTGGGATTTTTCCACCGGCTAAACTGGCAACGAATACGTTGTTTGCGAGACCTTTGCCTTTATCGGTAGAGGAATATAGGATGTTATAGCCTTTACCATGATCTGGTGAAGGTTTTTTGTTGGCAATTATATTACAGAACGAGAGGTCATATACGTTGATTAACAAAGTACTCAATATGATGAAGGTAGGCTCCGCAAAAGTGGACCTGAAGCTAGCATCTAGAGAACTAAAGCATGGTGAGCACTTAACAGGCGTTTTCGAATTAAAAGGTGGCTGGGTCAGTACGAAACTTAAGCGATTAGAGTGTGATCTGGTCCGTGAATGCCCTGGAAAGAAACCAGAGTTTATTGAGCCGGTAAAAACTTTGCTAACTTCTAAAACAATTAACTTAGGAGAGCAACAAGAGATTGCTTTTTCCTATCTTATTCCAGCTAATCTAGAGCCATCCTCTGAGGATGTAAAATACTGCTTACGTACAAAAGTCGTCTTTATGGACGATGTAAAATGTGTAGACAGTGACGAGATTGTTGTTAAAAAATAACTAACTAAATCTTGTCCCTATTATCAAAGTAAGACCACTTGCAACTGATGAATTAGCATGGGGCTGTACCATGGAATAAAAAACAAAGAACCTCTCATTTTTAGATTCACTCTAAAATGGAGGTTCTTCTTACTTCTTAAACTAGAGCCGTTTTTGGTAGCCTTTTAAAAAAATTCATAGTCTACTAGACCATCATCATATTAATGAGACCTATAAACAGCAGTACTAGAAAAAAGGAGGCTAATCCAACTTTCTTATTATTGTTCCCTAACAATCTACGAATAACCGTCTCTACTATTCTAAAAATCACCCAAAGAATGATTAAACATGGAACTAGAATGATTAAACCTTTTACTATCGGCGTGAAGTCTATGAACTGAATACATATGTTAGCAATAATAAGTAAGATAGGAACAGTAATACATGCAGCTAAATCATTTTCCGACTCAACATCACCACTCCTTAACGCACCTCATTTTAAACACCTTACTTTATAAGTATATAGGTCTAAAGAGGTGTCATGTCATAAAAGGAACCTCCTTTGTTTATAAAAACTAGGAGGCATTTTCTTATTTAAGACTCATATTATTTAATACTAATTCAACCAGCCTAACCATAAAATCTATTCACTATTATTCCTTCTTAAAGTCAATCGTACTACGAACAGTATCAATTGGTCGAACCATGCTTTCAATTTGCTCACGCTTCGGTTCTAGGAACGGAGGTAAGGAAAGTTTTTCTCCTAATGTTTCGTAAGGTTCGTCCCCCATAAATCCTGGTCCATCTGTCGCAAATTCGAATAAAATTTGTGGTGCAACACGTGAGTATAAGGATTTAAAGAAGAAGCGATCTACAAACCCAGAGGTTTGGAAACCGAACCCTTTCATTCGCTCATCCCACTCGTCCAGTTCTTTACGATCCTCCACTCGGAAGGCAGCATGGTGAACCGTTCCAAAGCCTTGACGTGCTTGTGGTAGCATCACATTGTGCTCGACTATGACGGATGCTCCATTGCCACCTTCGCCGACTTCAAATAGATGTACGGATCCATCTTGATCCACTTCTCTAAACAATAACACTTTTTCTAGCATTTCTTTAAAGAAATCAAAATTTTGTATTCGTATATGCAGTGGTCCAAGCCCAGTAATAGCATATTCTAATGGGATTGGTCCCTTTTGCCACGGAATACCCGCATCTACTCCTTCATTGTTTTCATCCGATACTAGCTGATACTGTTGCTCATCAAAATCTTCAAAGGAAAGTGACTTTTTCCCGAATTGTTCTTTAATCCCACTATGCTTTACTTCTAATCGATCAAATCGCTTTACCCAATATTCAAGTGCTTCATCACTAGGAACACGGAAGCCTGTACGATAAATCTCGTTTGTACCGTGCGTCCCTTTCGGTATGCCCGGAAAATCAAAAAATGTCATATCTGTTCCAGGGTTTCCCGTATCATCCGCAAAGAACAAATGGTAGGTCTGAATATCATCCTGATTTACAGTCTTTTTTACAAGTCGCATCCCTAACACAAACGTGAAAAATTCATAGTTCTTCTCTGCACTACTTGTGATAGCCGTTACGTGGTGAACTCCTTTTAGTTGGTTCAACATTATTCCCTCCGTTACAGTAGAATTTTGTATGGATATATGTCGTTAAGATTTAAATTATCTTTAATTCGAGATAAATATACCATGCGCATCATTCCAAAGTCAATTTACTGATTTTCATAGGTCTTCATGCCAGGTGCGATGTAATCCTCAAACCTATCTAGTAGCATTTCGGAGCTTTCTTCTACGATTACCATGTCTTTATAGCGTTCTTGCATAAATTGCTCGTCTACCATATGCGAAAAGAAGTCGACTAATGGACCGTAATAATGATTCGTATTTAATAAACCACAAGGCTTTTTATGTAATCCAATTTGGGCCCATGTTAATACTTCAAAAAATTCCTCCATCGTTCCCGCACCGCCAGGCAAAGTAATGAACCCATCCACCAATTCTGCCATTTTCGCTTTCCGTTCATGCATTGTTTCAACGATGATTAAGTCCGTTAATGCTTTATGGGATATCTCGCGTTCCTCCAAGAAACGGGGCATGACGCCAATCGCTTGTCCCCCATTTTCTAGTACGGAATTCGCAACCGCACCCATTACTCCAACACTTGCTCCTCCATAGACAAGGGCAATATTGCGGCTTGCCAATTCTTTTCCTAATCTCCGGGCTGCTTGTACATATTCTTCCGTAGCTCCTTTACTTGATCCACAATAAACAGCAACTCGATTCATAATTCCCCTCCTCTACTTCTATTCAAACAATGGAATTCTTGGGTCTTTCCGTAATATATGTACCATAGTCGTGTGTAATTGACCCCGGTGGTGATAGACATGAGCTAATATTTCTAACAACCACTCATATCTGCTATACGTAACACCCCAATGAGAGGTGATTTGCTGTTGCAGCACCTCCTCAGAAAAGGACAGATATCCCTGCTCTAGTACGTCATAACTATGTAGAAAGGCTTGTTTAATTTCCTGAATAGTTGTAGGATTCACCTTCTTATAAAACCTATCCATTTCCACTGCTGTGACTCCGTTGGCAATATACCAATCCGCTTCACAAATTATGGCCAGGTGAGCTGCTAACTCCCCTACTGAAAATTTTTCCTTTGTTGGTCGCACATCCAAGTCTTCTTCGGTTAACATATTTACGAGTTTTACAGAGCTATCCATTGCAATTTTTATTTGATGAAGTGCTTGTTGGACAATCGGATTCATAGCATCTCTCCTTCAATTAACTTGACATAACTATATCAAAAATTTCCACTTTTTCTCATAGAAAAAAGGAGTTTTTTATACTTTGTGGAATATATTAGTTCCATTTCACATTCGAAGGAGGGATCTTCCATGCAAATTGTACTCATACGGCACGGGCAGTCAGAAGCAGACCTGTTGGAGGTTCATGAAGGAAGTGCAGATTATCCATTAACGGAAAAAGGAGTACATCAAGCGAAAAAGATGGCTAAAAGAGTGTTGGAGAAATTTCCACCAGCGTACATTTGGGCAAGTACACAATTACGCGCAAGGAAAACGGCCGACTTTTTTAGCAGAAACGATTGGATGCCCCGTTACCTATTTACATGATTTACGAGAGCACGATAACGGAGACTTAGCTGGAAAGCCATTAGCAGAGGTCCCTTTCCCTTGGGAGCTACACCCCCACGAAAAATTTGGAGAAACTGGTGAGTCCGCCATTGAATTCCAGGCACGAGCGGAACAGGTCTTTTCCTACATCAAAAAGAAAAGCACGCCATACAACCGGATAGCTATTGTCTCTCATGGTGGAATAATCTCTGGAATTTTGGAAAGCTTTCTTGGTATTTCCTATAACCACGATGTATTTTTCAAAACCGAAGATACCGGCATTCACTTTATTGAGTACACGGACCAAGGACGTGTTGTACTTCATTCTAATAGCTACAGTCATTTACAGGAGGAAAGCCGTCCCTAATCAGACGGCTTATTGTCCATAAAATATCCTTAAGATCGATTCGCGATCCGGAACCTTTCTCTCTTCAAACCCTTTGATAAAGGCGTCTTGATTATACGGCACTTCTTTTAAGCAGACATCGATCCCACCATCTGCCTTTATCGTGATACATGCATACGGCGCCTTAGCTTGATAGCTACAGCCTAGGGAACCGGGATTTACATATAGTCGTTGATTAGACTTAAAATGATGGAGAATGTGATGATGACCGAACAGCACAACATCCGCTTCTACATTCTCATAGACTTGATCTAACTTGTTGGAAGATGGTTCAGGATCAATTGGAAGAAAACGAAGATTCTTATCCAAATGGTAATGTCTAAACAGAAATGTCTTACCATTATACTCCGCATATTGCTCCATTGGCATGCCTTCGAGGAACGATTGAAAAGATGGATCCACATTCTTAGCAATCCACTGGTGGTGCACCTTTTCCTTTCCCTCACTTTCGGGCTCTTTCCCATTCCAAATATCCAAAATAGCTTGGTCATGATTTCCTTTGACAAAGGTAACACCTTGTCGAGTAGTAAGCCGCTGTAACACCTCATTGGACTGGTAGCCGATTCCTAATAAATCTCCTAAACAGTAGATATGGGAAATTGGTTGCCGGTTTATATCGTCCAATACCGCTTCTAGTGCAGCATCGTTCCCGTGTATGTCCGTTATAATGGCGATATTCGTATCCATCTAAGACTGCTCCTTATAAAAATCTATCAATGAAGAGAAAAGCTTTGGTAAAGGAGTGAATGAAAAACCGAATGACTGAGCAAGACTAGTATCAACTGACCATGGTCCCGGAAAATTATACGGAGAAGATGCCCCGTCTTGACTATAGTGCGCTTGCTTTTCTGTCAGCTTCTCTATCATCGCTATCATTTCTTTCAAGCTACAATCCTCTGTCGATCCAGGATTAATCGGACCTTCAAATGATAATTTAGCAATCTCATATAAAAACAGTGCCGCTTCATAAGAATCAATAAAACTAAACCTATGCTCTGGATGATCGATAGTCATGGCTTTTCCTTTCAATACGTGATCCACATGCCATTTCAGCCGCTCCGTATAATCGTCTTTTCCTCAATGGGAAACCGAACAGCGACTACCGGAAAGGTTTCTTGTTGAAATAGCACTGCTTCTGCTGCTCTTTTTGCTTCTTGATATCCCACATACCCTTTATAGGCTGAACGAGGCTTTAACAAGGCATGGAATGAAAAAGGATTAAAGTCCTCCTCCTTATGCTTAGTTCCATTTGCATAGACAGCCTGACTAGAGGTAAATATGTACTTTCCTATTTTATCTTTCAGAATTTCTCGTGTATCTAGTGCCTCCTGAGAGGAATAACAGGTTTGGTCAAACACCACGTCCCATCGCTTTCCTTGAAAGGCACTCTCCATCGATGCTCGGTCTTCACGAGTAATGATTATTCGATCGACAGAATCTCCGAATGAGTCCGGTGTAATTCCTCTTGTCGCAATCGTTACATGAACGTTTTTTTCTATTAAAAGGGACACAAGTCTTTTTCCTACGAATTGTGTTCCACCTAATATTAGAGCTGTTTTCATCTGTATGTCTCCTTATCCTTTTCCTGAGTCTAGTATATCATCCTAGCCTATACCCATTACCATATGAGAGCATATTACAGGAAATCATTACAAATATTATTTATGATAGAACTGTTCAACCTAAATAACAAGGAGTGATTTTACATGGTGAAGCACGTGCAATTAGGAAAATCTGACCTTTATGTCAATCCCATTGGGTTAGGAACAAATGCAGTAGGTGGACACAACTTATATCCAAATTTAGATGAAGAGGCTGGCAAAGAGCTTGTTCGAACGGCCTTAAATAATGGAATTAACTTTTTAGATACGGCTTTTATTTATGGTCCAGAGCGATCAGAAGAATTGGTTGGTCAGGTTATAAAAGAAGAAGGGAAACGAGACGAAGCGATTATTGCGACCAAAGGAGCACATAAGTTTGTCGACGGTGACGTAGTCATGGATAATTCTCCAGAATTCCTTACAAAGTCTGTGGAAGACAGCTTGAAAAGACTACAAACCGATTACATTGATTTATTTTATATCCATTTCCCAGATAAAGACACACCAAAAGCAGAGGCTGTTGGAGCTTTACAGCGTCTCAGAGAGCAAGGAAAGATTAAATCAATCGGGGTTTCCAATTTCTCACTTGACCAGTTAAAGGATGCAAACAAAGATGGATATGTGGATGTGTTCCAAGGCGAATACAACCTGTTGCAGAGGGATTCGGAAAAAGAGCTTCTACCATATGTAACCGAGCATAACATTTCCTTTATTCCATACTTTCCACTAGCATCTGGCTTATTGGCTGGTAAATATACGGAGCATACTACGTTTGATGATTTACGTAAAAATATGCCACATTTTCAGGGGGCAGCATTTAAAGAAAATCTGTCTAAGGTAGAACAAATAAGAAAAATCGCCGATAACAAAGGCGCCGAAGTGCCTCATGTTGTTTTAGCATGGTATTTAACTCTTGATGGCATCGATGCCGTTATACCTGGCGCCAAACGTGCGGAGCAAGTATTGAATAACTTAAAAACATTAGATGTTTCCCTCACACAAGCTGAAATAGAGGAGATTGACCAGCTTTTCAAGTAAATAACAGAGAAGAAGCCCAGGCTCGGGCTTCCTTCTCATTGATTGACTAATTTCTCTTCTAAATCATCCAACATCAAATTAGCTGCAATAACACCACCAGCAGTATTCCAAATCGTATCACTTACCTCATAAGCTTTACCTGCTTTTACAGCACTTAGATTGTTCCAAAGTGGATCTTTAATCCATTCATCCTCTACTTGCTGTCCTTCGCCTTTTTCATTCTCATAGGTAAAATAAAAGATAACATCTCCATCCATCTCTTGGATGCGCTCTTTCGTTACACCTTTAGCAGCAAAGTCCTCCACATCCTGAGATTCTGGTCGCGCTAACCCTATCTCCTCTAGAATAACTCCTGAGAAGGAGTCTTTATGATAAATACGAACATCATCTGGCATAAAACGAACCATCGAAACTTTCGTATCTAATTTACCAGCGTCTTTTAGACTTGTTTGTAAATCTTCTATTCTTTGGTTATAGTCATCTAAAACTCTTTGACCTTCTTCTTTTTTATTTACAGCTTCCGCAATTAATTCAAAATTTACTTTCCAGTCCCCACGTAGCGTCTCTTCAAATATTGTAGGAGCAATCGCATTTAATGCTTCATAATGCTCTTCTTGTCTCATTTTGTTTCCTAAAATTAAATCCGGTTCTAATGCGGCGATTGCTTCCAGATTAATGTCACTTTCCGTTCCAACTACTTCTACCTCTTTCATCTGATCCGCTATATGGTCATACCAAGGGTCTCCTGTCCAAGATTGGACCGCTCCAACAGGTGTGATGCCTAAAGATAGTAGAGCTTCCGTACCGTGATTAGTCAATACAACGATTCGCTCTGGGGTTCCCTTTATTGTCGTTTCCCCCATTGAGTGCTCTACTGTATAACTACTTTCACTTGTACTATTTGATTCCCCCTCAGCTTGATCTTTCTCCGAAGACCCACACGCAGCCAAAAATATCAATAAAGAAAGAAGATAGAGTGTTAAGTAAGATCGCTTAAACATAGTTGTTCCTCCTAAGTAATGATTATTATGTAAGCACTAACACATTAAATGATAATCGTTCTCATTTAACGTGTCAACAATAAATGAGAATGATTATCAGAATCATTGACAATCGAATTGGGGTCCTCTAGACTAAAAATGGACTAAAATAAGTTCGCAAAAAGGAAGTTAGATGAGGTAGAAAGCCTATGTTGAACAATAATCTAAGAAGAACAATTGGACTAGCACTCGGCATACTTGTTGTTGTTCTTCTTATGTGGGCAAGTGTCATTTTAGGACTAACGGATATCCATTCAAAAATGGTTATCGATGCCTACACACAATTCGATGGCTCAAATGAACATATTATTATCAAAGATACGCGAGTTCCTAGGGCTCTTATCGCAGCAGCAGTGGGAGCCAGCTTAGCGATAACAGGAACAATCATGCAAGGACTTACTAAAAACCCACTAGCATCACCCAGTATTCTCGGCGTAAACGCAGGTGCTAGTTTCTTTGTTGTATTTGGACTAGGTTTTTTAGGAGCTACAGCTTCCACTACTACTATTGCATCCCTCGCATTTTCCGGTGCGGCGGTCGCTACAATTATGGTCTATTTGCTTGGGTCAATGGGAAGAGATGGTCTTACACCTGTTAAACTAACACTTGCAGGTGCTGCGATTGGTGCCCTATTTTCCTCTATGACCCAAGGAATTCTTAGTTTAAATGAACAAGCTTTAGACCAGGCTTTATTTTGGCTTGCCGGATCTGTTCAAGGTCGTGACTTACACCTTTTGGTAGCTGCTCTTCCGTTTCTTGTAATCGGTTGGGTCCTTTCTTTACTATTAGGAAAGCATATGAACGTTTTTGCAATGGGAGAGGATCTTGCTAAAAGCCTTGGACAAAAAACATGGATGGTGAAATCGGTTGGTGGGATAATCATTGTACTACTTGCTGGTGGGTCTGTTTCCATATCTGGTCCCATCGGTTTTATAGGTATTGTGATTCCCCATATTTCCAAATGGTTTGTCGGAATTGATTTTCGCTGGGTAATCCCTTTCAGTGGTCTACTGGGAGCAATACTATTACTCGTTGCTGATATTGGTGCTCGTTACATCATCATGCCTGCAGAAGTTCCTGTTGGAGTTATGACTGCATTTATCGGTGTTCCCTTCTTTATTTTTATTGCGAGGAGAGGGATTCAACAATGAAAAAATATTCAACCTTTCGTTATAGTCGTCTTTCCTTTTTATTAGATAAAAGAGCACTTTTTATCACGGTTATTCTATGTATCATTACCCTTTCTCTCATGATTGTATCGCTAGGAACCGGTCAGATGGGAATAACCCCTTGGAATGTAGTAAAAGCAATCTTTGGCCAAGGTGAAAAACTAGATCTACTGGTAGTCCATTCTTTTCGAATGCCTAGAATCTTGTTATCTATCTTTGCTGGAGCAGGTTTAGCTCTGTCAGGTGCTATCCTTCAAGGGATTATTAGAAATCCACTGGCCTCTCCAGACATAATCGGTATTACAGGTGGTGCTGCTTTCACAACTGTTGCTTTTTTAGCACTCTTCAGTGACCGTAGTAATACGTTAACAGTAAGTATCCAATGGTTACCTCTTGCTTCCTTTATTGGTGCAGTCGGAATGGGATTTCTTGTATTTCTTCTTGCTTGGAGTAGACAGGGGATTGCCCCTGTTCGATTGGTGCTTATCGGAATTGGACTAGCAGCAGCAATGCAAGCTTTTACAACTATGATGATGTTGCTCGGTCCTATCTTTACAGCAGCTAGAGCGAATATTTGGATTACAGGAAGCGTAAATGGAACGAATTGGTCAGAAGTAAAAACAATAATCCCTTGGATTTCCAGTTTAGCTATCATTGCCTTCGTCTATGCGCGACGGTTAAATATTCAAGAGTTAGGTGAGGATTTGGCAACGAATGTAGGAAATCGTGTTCATCGTGACCGAATGTTTTTATTATTCCTTAGTTCTGGATTAGCAGGTGGTGCCGTTGCCTTTGCAGGTGGTATTGGATTTGTTGGACTAATGGCTCCTCATATTGCACGAAAGCTTGTTGGTTCTTCCTTCGGTGCCTTGTTACCTGTGTCCGCTTTACTAGGCGGAATCATCGTCATAGTGGCAGATTTAATCGCCAGAACAGCTTTTGCACCATTAGAAATTCCTGCAGGAGTTTTTACATCGGCCATTGGCGCACCTTATTTCATCTATCTTCTCTATAAAAATAGAAATCAATAAAGGATGACTATTATGCATGAATTATCTACTTCCTCTCTAAGGTTGGGGTACGAAGATACAATAATTATAGATGACCTAGATATCACCATTCCAATAGGAAAAATAACCGTTCTCATTGGAAGTAATGGATGTGGGAAGTCCACTCTCCTTCGTTCCCTTGCTCGCTTATTAAAGCCACATGGTGGATCCGTCGTTTTAGACGGAAAAGACCTAGTCACTCTTTCTACCGAAGAAGTGGCTAAGAGATTAGCCATACTTCCCCAATCTTCCATAGCACCAGAAGGATTAACCGTTTTACAGCTTGTGAAGCAAGGTCGTTATCCTTATCAAAACTGGATCAATCAATGGTCTCAAGAAGATGAAAAAGCTGTTAGATTTTCTTTAAAAGTAACAAATACAGAAGGTTTAATAGAGAAAAAGGTCTCCACCCTTTCCGGTGGTCAAAAACAACGGGTTTGGCTTGCGATGACTTTAGCGCAGGATACCAACATAGTTTTATTAGATGAGCCTACTACTTTTTTAGATGTATCACACCAAATTGAAATTCTGGATTTGTTATATGATTTGAACAAAAAACAAGGCAAAACCATTGTTATGGTTCTACACGATGTGAACCTAGCATGTCGTTACGCTGAGCATATGATTGCTTTAAAGAATAAAAAGATCTACAAGGAAGGTCCTCCTGAGGAACTCATTACTCCTAAATCTGTTTTAGATGTATTTGGGTTGCACTGTCAGGTTGAAACAGATCCCTTAACCGGTACACCTTTATGTATCCCTTACGGAAGAGGGAGAATCATAAAGAAAAACCTAATGGATCATTGAGGCTTAAAAAAATAAGGGAAGCTTATTCACTTCCCTACCATCCTTTCTTTTCTATTAATTGAGTGATGTGTGCTAAGTGATGTCTACCGTGCCAAGCTATCATTCCTGTATAAGTCGCTAATGTTAGCTCCCCTGATTCGGGATGAAAAAACGATCTTTCATACTCTACCGTCGAAAGGTTTTCAAGCAAAGCAACGGTTCGTTTATGAATCGAGTCTATGGTAGCTAAAGAAACCTCCACTGGTAATCGGTAGTCCCCTTGCTTAGCCCATTCTGCTTCCTGATAAGGCTTTATCGTTGGTTTATCCTCTGTCAATGCCAGTTTAAATCGAATAAAGCTATTCATATGACTATCCGCGACATGATGGACAACCTGACGTACGGTCCATCCTCCCTCTCGGTAAGGAGTAGCTAACTGCACCTCATCCAGCTTTTCTATTACATCACGAAATTGCCGAGGCAATTCTTCAATCTGGCTTAACCAAAACTCCCTGTCCTTCTGTGAAACAGCTCCTTTGTGTTCAAAATGTCCAATTGGATATCTTTCATCCATTGATCTTCTCTCCTTTTTATTTGATTGTTTTAAAGATGAATTACCTTTAGAGCACGTGTTGCCATAAACGTGTTTATGTATGGATCTAATTCGCGTGTTCCACCAAAATTGTCCTCGTAAAAGCCTGCAATGACGAATCCCACCTCTATTTGCCCTTGAATTTGGTCTTCTAGAGAATGTCCATATTCTATCGTTTCTTGTGCAGCTAGATGCTTTTTTCGTTCCTCTTCACTCATCGGATCTAACGTGGAAAACGGAATCGAATGTCTCACCTTTAAATTCCCTTGCATCTCTTCTTCGTCGTCAAAGATAAACAAAAGTGGGTTGACAAACCCTGATATCAAAACCCCATTTTGTTTTAATACTCGGTATGCTTCTTTCCAAACCGGCTGGATATCCTCTACAAACAAATTAGAAACAGGGTGGATAATAACATCAAAAAATTCAGCTTCTAAGCAGCTTAGGTCAGACATGCTTCCTTGAATCGTTCTTAAGGATAACCCATCTCTTTTCGCCACCATCTTATCTTGGTCTAATTGCTTTTGTGAAATATCCATCACCGTTACATCTGCACCAGCTGCCGCTAACACTGGCCCTTGTTGACCGCCACCAGAAGCAAGACATAAAATCTTAACTCCTTCAACAGAGGTCGGGAACCATTTACGAGGTACATTTTTAGTTGGTGTGAGTTTGATGGACCAGTCTCCTCGTTTACTTTGAGCTATCACTTCTTTGCTAACGGGCTTTGTGTAAACCACGCCATCCTCCACTTTTTTATCCCATGCCGCTTGATTATGTTTTATCGTATCCATATGTGTTCCGCCTCTCCGAACAAACCTTGTATTGACTAAATTGCATTTTATTTAAAAGCATTAATTTCCTTTTATCATATCAGAAATTTGTGACGGACAATATAGAAAGGGACACTCTCATCGTGTCCCTGCCGTCTTTTATTTGCCACCAAAAAATTTTCTTAACTTGTCTAATTCCTCTGGTGTATATTCCTTGTTCGGATCATAATACGGATTATTTTCCAAAGGATCCTTTGGATCTAGACTCGTTTTCATGGAAACCACTGGCTGTTCGTTTCCATCCTCAATTATCCGATCGTTTAGACTATCAAAATTAGGCATATCTGGACCTTCTTTTCCCAAAGCGGCACACCTCCTGTCTTTTATAGGATTAATCAAAACGACTAATCTATGTAAGACAAGTAGGCCAGTTTATCTAGGAATACACTTCTTTTACTGATAAACCTTTGACCGATATCCCATCCGAGTTGTTTTTCGCGCCTCCACTGGCGTTCAAGCAAATTACTGTTTTCATCTTTTGTCCTTCATTGTCCCTACTTCTATGAGCCGCATCTCATGAACGCTCTCCACTTTTCTTAAAGTTTATCTATAAAAAGTCCTTAATCATTCCATATAGCTCCATACATGTTAGTACAATAAATAAAATAGCACTTAGACTAAGAACTGTATTGGAGAGTCTTCCACTTTGGAATGACTTTTCAATACGAGTTGAGTTTAACAGCACGATCAAGGAGACTGCTAAAAACGGCATAAATAATGCACCTAAAAAACCATAAAGAATGATTAACACTACAGGTTTGCCAAACAAATGCAAAATCATAGGAGGGAATGTCAGCCAAAATACATAAAACTTATAAGATTTCGTTTTACTTATTTCTTTTTTATCAATATTGAGTTGACGTGTAGTGCGGACAAAGTCTGCAAATAAGTAGGATACCCCATTCCAGACACCAAGAATCGATGTAAAAGAAGCAGCCCAGAACCCGATAAGAAATAAAATCTGTGCAGTAGGATTTAATACGCTTGCCAGTTGGTCAGAGAACGTGATTAAAGCGTCCTCCCCTTCCATCGTTAACCCAGTACCATAAATAACGGCGGTACCCATAATCATAATTCCGATAGCAAAAATACTAGTTATCATATATCCACTCAAAGAATCCCAACGCATAATCTTTACATGTTGTTTTTCAGACCAATTCTTTTCTTGTAACCAGTATCCATAACAAGCCATCGTAATAGAACCACCAACTCCACCACTTAGTCCTAACGCATAAATAATCGTATTCTCTGACAAGACAGGCTTAAGTGTATTTAAGTGGGTCAACAAGTCAGGCAATACAAAGATCATACACCCAATTACGGTCGCAAACATTACACCAACGAGAATGGTCATCACTTTTTCAAAGAAACCATATTTTCCAGATAACACGAGTATGTAACATACCACTCCATTGATTATTGCCCACCAGATAAGATTTATTTGCGGGAATAAAGCATGGGCCGCTAATGCACTAGAAGCAGTTCCTGCTGCTCCATACACAAATCCCCAGATGATAGAATAGACGCCGAAATATCCCGTTGCCCATTTCCCCATACTTCTCCACCCTTCAAGCATGGTCTGACTACTCGCTAGATGCCATCGACCTACCCCTTCACCTAAAGCAAATTTGACAATAACGCCTAATACAACTGCCCAAAGAAAAGCAAGGCCGTATTCAGCACCTGCGACCAGACTTGTCGCAAGATCGCCAGCACCAACTCCGGTTGCTGCCACAACAATTCCTGGTCCGATTAACTTCCATTTGGTATGGTCTCGCTTGGTTGATACACCTGATTGAATGACTTTATCTCCCATACGTACCTCCTTCTATAATGGAAACCGTGTTTGTAACATTCTACGGATTTTCATTAAGCAATAGAACGCAACTTTGTCTCCAGTCCTATAATAGTTGGCCATATTAGGCACACAAAAAAAAGACAGATCGACATACTGTCGTTCTGTCATCCACTTTACACTTTTTTAGTGATAGGTATTAAGATTTCAAAATCTGGGTCTGCCATATCCCTGTCTTCCGGATAACGTTCATGCTTTATTGGGAGGCTATCGTAATAGTCCTTATCCGCTTCTTGAAAAGGTTGATAATCACTACTTTTTAACCACCTATCAATATCCATATAAGTCTGACCAATATCTTGGCCCTTCTCATGCTTTGTCGTTAAATAGGTCATTTCGGGCACTCTTATTTCTAACATACCTTCAGGAATCCTTTGTTCCTCCGTAACCTCATATACAGAATAATGTACAAATCCATCTGGGCGAAGATGGTAAGAGAGCCCCAATTGGATGTCAGGTTCCACTGCATGCTCTAGCTCCTGCCTTCTTTCATTGACCATTCGGATCGTTTCTTTCAGCTCTGGGATCTCTTGATACGAACCTTCCCATCTTAATCCAATTGCTCGGTATTCTGGTTTCTTCAAAATTTCATAACGCATTCCTTTGCCTCCTTTCATATATTTTTATAGAAGAACAATTCGCTGTTTATTTGATTTCTCCTTTTATTTATTTAAAAAATTTTAGTTGATTGTTAAAAGTGATATATGTCCCAGGAAATAATGACCACACTTGAGTCATGTACCGTCATATTCATATCTTAGTCCCTCTCATTACATTTGAATCTGAAGAGATTTCATCCTACTCCCTTATTCCATACTGATCCAATTCCAGAAGCCTACTTCATCAACCTCAATACTGCCAATCCAAGGCTCTTTTTTTAACTTTAATATTTCCTTTGTCGGACCTGTCACAACAACTCCGTAGTGCTTCACCCCGTTTTCTTTAAGATAAGTGATTCGATCTGTCAGGTCTAATTCTCCAAATACTAGGTTGGAGACCATTTTTTCATGATCCTCTAAAAACGAGAGTGTTTTCATAAATTGCTGATGGAAAATCTCCTCATCATCTGTGGAGTAATTTGGGGAATAGTAGGATTCACTTACGACACCACCAAAAAAACCTTCCTCTTCTTCTCTAGAATCTAAAATCATATCGTCTTCATGCCATATTGGAAAACTTGGGAAACCAATCGGTGTAGAGACGATTCCTTCCATTTCAGAGTTCGACTCCATCCCAGTATCAACTGCTAACCAAATTAGCTGCATATCTCTATCTTCAAAACGTTCAAATAAATCTTTCGTACCGATTAATTCCGAGAGTGATACGTAAGCGGAAACCACCGTCCCCTCTGGTATCTGTTCTAAGCGAGTCCATTGAGAATTCACCCCATCTCGAGACTGGTAACCAGGATACGAAAAAGCTGGCATAAACGAAGACTGTCTTCCGTAGCTTTCCTCCGCCGGATAACTCATCTTTGAAAATAAAAAGTCAATATTTATCTCACCTACTTGAAACGTATCACTCCCAACCGTTTTATTTAAATCTCTCGTTGCTTCTAAACGGAAAAACGTCTTTGTCTGAACGCTAGTTCCTCCAATGTAACCATATGGATTTGTGACCGTTAGAGTGTGATCGATCACATTACGATAGACATCTCTTCGATCTGGGGTACCCCATGCATAATAAATAGAGGTAAGAATGGAAGATACGATAAAAAATAGCGCCGTTAAAAGAATTGCTGTAAGCGCTGTTTGAAATCTTGCCTTCCACTTTCCACGTCTTAAAATTCGTTTTTGCCTCTTATCATTCATACCCCTCCCCTTATGTTGAATTGACTCTCGACCTTCTTCAAATTGATCTAATTCTTCTTCAAACGCTTCTATTTCTTCTTCAGACAACTCTCCTTTTTCATAGGCTTCGAGTTTCCGTTTAAACTCTTCATTCATTTCCCTCATCCGCCTTTCTACGTCTAATTGCTTGCCTACCTCTATACAAAAGAACTTTAAAATAACTAGTTTCTATGTCCATAATCTGAGCCGCTTCCTTTTGCGTTAATTCATGAAAATCATGCAGAAGGACGGCATGTTTATGTTTTTCTGGAAGGTTCTCAAGTATATCGATTACCTCTTGGATTGTCTCTTTTGTAACGAGAGTGTGATCTAATGATTTCTTCTTATCGAATACCCTTTGAAAGAAGCCTTGATCCTTAACCACCGTTCGTTTTTGCTTTCGATGGTCATCAATGAACACTCGATACGCCACTGTAAACAACCATGTTTTTACATTTTCTCCCGTATAGCTTTCCAAATAAAGATACGCACGAAAAAACGTTTCTTGCACTAAATCCTCGGCGGTATGATGGTTCTGCGACAGGGAGAGTAAAAATCGGTGAACATCTTGAAAATATGCTTGATACATTTTATCTACATTTTCTTTCATCTACTCCCCCCCTATTTATATAACGGATAAGATTGAATTCAGTAACAGATTCTTCAGATTATTTATCTCTGATTCAAATGTACCATTAATCGATTTAGTTGGCGGTCGTCATTTCAACAAGCAAGATCATAAAAAACCTAATCAGACGATTGATTAGGTTTTTACTCTTTCATTTACCTAGAGTCTTTTATTAGGTATGGAAACAAAAAAAGGCATATGATATGCCTTTAACTCCTACCTATTCTCTTTTTATATCCACTACCTGTAAACCGTGTTGATTACAATACGCAAACACTTTCCCTCGATAGATCTTCTGGAACCTTACTTCTGCACTTTGCTCCGGATATAATTTAACCATCGTAATCCTATCATAGGAAACAAATGCAAAGAATGAAATATAGTGGGCCTTGCTCATTTCATGACCCATCGTGACATAAAAGTCGTTGTCCGCATCCACTACCTTTATTTCATGGTCCTTATCCATCGGCTGTAAAGGTAATTGGGATACCTTTCTTCCACAGCATGAAATCTCTCCCTTACCTGTAGATGTCAGGACATTCTCACAATGTGGACAAACATAGAATTTTATACTTGTAATATTTCCATTATCACGCTGGTTTGCAACCAATTCCCCTTCTAAAATCTTTTCAATATTAACTCCCAGTATGTTGGAGAGCTCTCGCAACAGGGACACATCTGGTATCCCAATCCCTCTTTCCCATTTCGAAATGGTTTTATCACTAACATGTAACGCTTCTGCAATTTCTCTCTGCGTCATGTCCTTTTCTTTACGAAGACTACAAATTAAATCTCCAACTTTCTTACCATCCATTCCCACTCACCTCCGCTATTTATAGAATAGTACATTTTCATAAATGCACAATAAACGCTCCGGCGAGTTAAAAAGACAAGGTGCGAGACCTTGTCTTTTTTTCACTTAGCTTTCTGTATTTCTAGAATTAGATTTTGCTTTTCCTCTTCTTTGTTCTGCTGGACGCTTTTTACTATCATTTCCACCATGCTTAAACTTTTTGTCTGAGATCTCTTGTCGTGGCATATGCATTCCTCCATTGCATTATTTCTTTTTTTACTGTTTCCATTTTGTATTGGAGTATGCAAGGATAAGAAATCGTTTGAGCATAAAATATATAACGTTGACCAGAGTGGTCACCTTTGTTATATTATAGGTGACCACTCTGGTCACTTCTGTAGGAAAGGAGTTCAGGACAATCAACTCAACCTTTTTTAGCTTAAGCGAGGAAAAACAAAAACGAATTATAAATGAAGCCATGAATCAATTTGTTCAGAATGGGTTTGAAAAAGCATCGACAAATGAAATAGTAAAGGAAGCACAAATATCAAAGGGATCGCTATTTAAATATTTTACAAATAAAAAGGATTTGTATCTCTACTTACTTGAACACGCCATAAAAGTTATAGACTTTATCTATGATGAAATGGATTTACATGAACAAGACTTATTTAAACGTATATTGCAAATAGGAGTCATTAAAATAAAAATCCAACGAAACTATCCGTTAGTCTTTGACTTTCTATATGCTTCTCGCGGAGAGCAGTCCGTACAAGTCAAATCCGATATTGATCACATTATGGACGATACCTTAGAGGATGGGTTGAAAAAGATTTACGAAAATATCGATTGGTCGAAATTACGGGAAGATGTGGATCCCGAAAAAGCACTTCACATACTCAACTGGACAGCAATTGGTTTTGGTGAACTCCAAATGGAGAAAATCGGTTCCTTTAGCAACATGGGAGAAGAGCTTGGCACGAAGCTTCTTGATGAATGGAATAGCTATGCAGAGATATTGAGACGAAGCTTTTACAAAGAGGGGGAATGAGTAATGAGTCTGCTAAAAGTAACGAACCTAACAAAGAAATTTGGGAAGTTTACGGCTTTGGACGGGGTGAACCTCGAGGTTAATCACGGGGAAGTGTTAGGATTCATCGGACCTAATGGTGCAGGTAAATCAACTACGATTCGAGTGCTATTAGGAATCTTAAAAGCAACCGACGGAGAAGTGAAAATTTTCGATATGGATGCTTGGCAAGATGCTGTTGATATTCATAGACGAATCGCTTATGTACCTGGGGATGTGAATCTATGGCCTAATTTAACTGGTGGCGAAGTCATTGATTTATTTTTAAAACTAAATGGGACGACAAATAAAGAAAAACGCGAGGAATTAATTCAAAAGTTTGATTTGGATCCATCTAAAAAATGTAGAACCTATTCAAAAGGAAACCGACAAAAGGTTGCCCTCGTCGCCGCTTTTTCATCAGATGCAGACCTTTTTATTTTAGATGAGCCTACCTCTGGATTGGATCCTCTAATGGAAAAGGTGTTTCAAGAATGTGTAATGGATCTGAAAAAACAAGGGAAGAGTGTTCTCTTATCTAGTCATATCCTTTCCGAAGTAGAAAAGCTATGTGATCGAGTCAGTATTATTCGTCAGGGGCAGATTATTGAATCTGGATCGTTGAGTGAATTACGTCACTTAACACGAACTCAGTTACTTGTGGATACGAAACAACCACTGACTGGTTTAGATGACCTACAAGGCGTTCATGATATCGAAGAAAGCGAGCATGGATTATCCTTCCAAGTGGATAGTGACAAGATCGATGCCGTCATGCAACACATTAGTCCATTTGGAATCGTGAAGCTTGAAAGTGCTCCACCTACACTAGAGGATTTATTTATACGTCATTATGAAGGGGCAGGAGGTGAACAGTGATGGCTAGCAACAACTTAGCCGCTAAAACGGGATTCCTCTCTCGTTTTATTTTCCGTCTTGATCGTTTTCGTATTCTAATTTGGGTTGTTGCGCTTAGTTTTTTTACCATTATTGTGCCGACCGCTTTCCAGGATCTATATAAATCTCAAGCTGAAAGAGATGCCATGGCACAGACGATGGCAAACCCAGCCATGACTGCGATGACTGGTCCTGCAAATTTGAGCCATTATACAACGGGAGTTATGACGGCGCACCAAATGTTGCTTATGACGGCTGCAGTCGTTGGATTAATGAGCATTCTTCTCGTCACTCGTCATACACGTGCTGACGAAGAAGAAGGTCGGGTCGAAATCGTTCGGTCCTTAGCAGCTGGACGACTTTCCTATTTGAATGCTTCTTTAGTAGTCATCACCCTTACTTGCATTGGCTTAGCTTTCATCAATGGCTTTGGTCTTTATGTACTCGGAATAGAAAGTATGGATTTAGAGGGATCCCTTTTATACGGAACAGCGCTAGGGGCTACCGGTTTATTTTTCGCAGGAGTCACCGCCGTGTTCGCACAGCTATCGGATAGCTCACGCGGTACGATCGGGTACTCGATTGCGGTACTCCTTATCGCTTATCTATTTCGGGCAATTACAGATGTTACGAATGAATCCTTATCATGGATATCCCCATTAGCATGGGTGACCAAAGCAAAGGTGTACGACACAAACAACTGGTGGCCCATCGTATTGATGGTTATTGCTGCTATAGTTCTATACGTATTAGCGAATTATTTACATGCGATTCGGGACTTAGACAGAGGATTTTTGCCATCCAAGCCTGGCAAAAATCATGCGTCACACTTCTTACAAAGCCCACTTGGATTGGCGGTACGGTTGCAGCGAACAGGGATTATATCATGGGCAATCGGGATGTACGTATTAGGTGCGTCTTACGGGTCGGTATTAGGGGATCTCGAATCCTTTTTCGCAGATAACGATGCGATGAAACAGATGCTCCAACCTGCAGAGGGCGTCACCTTGTTAGAGCAATTTATCCCGATGCTGATGATTGTTATTTCGTTACTAGCCACTATTCCTCCCGTTATGGCGGTAAATAAGCTTCGTGGAGAAGAAAAAAAGGAACGTCTTACCCATTTATTAGGGAGAACGGTATCCCGGACAAAACTGTTAGGAAGTTACTTTCTCCTTGCGATTGTGAATGGCCTAGTTATGCTATCGCTTGCAGCACTTGGCTTATGGTCTGTCGGGACAACAATGGTCGAAGATGGGTTATCCTTCGAAATGGTATTTGGGGCGGCATTGTCCTATTATCCTGCTATGCTAGTGATGATTAGTGTATCCGTATTCCTAATTGGACACTATCCAAAACGAACCAGCTTCATATGGGTATATGTTTTATACTCGTTTATCGTCCTGTATTTAGGTGGATTATTCCAATTCTCCGATTGGGTTGGCAACCTTTCTCCATTCGGATACGTACCTCAATTACCTGTTGAAGACTTTTCAGCTATTCCGCTCGTGCTTCTAAGCATGGTTTTTATCATGTTAACAGCGGTAGGTTTTATTGGCTTCCGCAGACGTGACATCGAACAATAATTCACACACAAAAATAACGCTTACCAAACGGTACGCGTTATTTTTGTTCGTTTCTTAGGGAATTTTAGTGGGTGAATTATATTCACTGTTATGTAATACCCGATCATAATTTTTTTAAACTACTTCCATTCTTGAAACACCGTTATACTTTTAACTGTTTTCTTCTGAAAACTTAACATTAGGATAGAAAGTTTTGATTACGCTCTTTGTTGCATCCGCAATAAGCTGATCGTCATAATCCGCATCTTCTTGATTGCGAGAAGAGAGTACGGAAAGAATAATAGGTGCATCATTTGGGGGCCAAATGATACCAATATCGTTTCGTGTTCCATATGCTGCTGCACCAGTCTTATCCCCTACCACCCAACCTTTTGGGGTACCGGCACGAATTAAATTATCTCCTGTAGTGTTTCTTTTTAGCCAGTCTACTAATAATGCACGTTTTTCATTTTCCAAGACATCACCTAGAGTATAAGCTTGAAGGCTAGTAGCAAGTGCTCTCGGTGTGCTTGTATCCTGGATCTCTCCTGGCTCCACATCATTTAACTCTGGTTCCATTCTCACTGGATTCGTGATAGTATCGCCAATTGCTTCGAGCAATTGTTTGAAGACGTTGGGTCCACCCAATTCATTTAATATTAGATTCCCAGCTGTATTGTCGCTATAGCGAATTGACGCCTCACAAAGCTCTTTTAAAGTCATACCTAATTCGACGAATTTTTCTGTGATAGGATTATAATTGACAAGATCGTTTTTTGAATACCTAATTCGCTTATTCAGCTCTGGTATGGATTTTTGTTGTAATAACGCCCCCACCGCTAACGCTTTATGAGTAGAAGCATAAGCGAATCGCTCATCTGCTCGATAGGCAATCATTTCATTAGTACCTGTATGTAGCGCAAATACTCCAAGCCTTGCATCGTAGGTTTTCTCCAATTTAGCAAAATCTTTTATACTATTTTTTTCTTCTTTTTTAGACTCATTTTCTATGGTTGAGTTCGTTTGATTGTCATCCAGACCACAAGCTCCAAGTAGCATACACAAAAGAATCAACACACATCGTTTGAAAAAGTTTATATTCATGTTTCTTATCTCCTATCTACTTTATTTGGATTGCCAAAATCAGTCGTATTCTCAACAATAGATTGATAGTTTCGATCAAAAAGTTCTCCTCTTGGTGTTGGAATTTTTGTTATTTCATGCACTGTTTCATCTATCTTCGCTTGAAACACATCTCCATTTAGAACCTGCACACTACCAAGCCGAAGAATGACGACCATAACTAACAAAAATACAATAATGAACAGTATATTAAGTCTTAAAGTAATCTCTTTTTAAAACATTTTTATTTTCCACCTTTCCCCGTGATCCATTTAAGGTAAAGATTGAAAAATATGCTTGGCTTTATTGACCACGTACCCACTTCCTCCACGTTTCTTTACGTCCTCTACCATCATGGCTAAAAGCAACTGTGGGTCCCTTGTATTAAATCCAACAAACCACCCATTTTCTGTTCCACGATCATCATCCTTACTTACTTTCAGCTCTGCTGTACCAGATTTTCCACCTATTTCCTTGTCACGTAGGAAAGCTCCGTGTGCGGTACCGTTTGGATCTTGTACGACATCCATTAAACTTTGCTTAATGATCTCTACCACTTCTGGCTTCACGATGCTTTTTTTCCAAATCGATGGACTTTCCTCATCCTTTAACAGGTATGGTGCTAATAAATCGCCCTCATTCAGAAAAGGAGTGTACAAGATAGCCAGATGAAGGGGGCTCATCATCACCTCTCCTTGACCATATGACGTATCAACGAGCTGAATTTCACTAGTTATTCCGTTATTCGAAAGGGTAGATGGCTCAACTGGTATAGTGAACGGAATTTGTTCTCCAAATCCAAAGACTTTTGCTTTCTTTAGAAAGGTATCTGTTCCTATTTCCAATGCTTCCTGAGCAAAGTAAATATTGTCTGAGTGAACAAAGGCATCTCTTAAGTTGACGGACAATTTGTCGTGAACACGTGTCACATAGTAGTCACCCCATGACGCATCTTTTGTCCATCGTAGCCCTCTGATATGTTTCACTTCATTCGGATTAGTTACACCAGTCTCCAGTCCAACAGCAGCGGTAATCGTTTTAAATACCGATCCCGGCGCATAGCGATTTGTATAACGAGCTAAAAATGGATTTTTCGGATTACTATTCCATTCCTTCCATAGATCCTCAGAAAGTCCCCGAACAAATGCATTTGGATCATAGGAAGGAGAGCTAACTAGAGACAGTACAGTACCGCTTTTGGGATCTATGGCTACACCTGTACCTGCATCGCCTTTTAATTGTTCGTACATTTCCACTTGTAGCAACGCGTCGATGGTTAATTGAATATCTTCCCCATCTATAGGGTCCGTTTTTACCAACGTTTCTTTAAAGCTTCCGTCTTTATGGCGAATAAAAATATGAGCTCCATTTCTCCCCCTAAGCCTTTCTTCAAATAACTTTTCCAGTCCAGTTTTTCCTACAACATCTCCTGACTTGTATCCTTTATCTTTCAGTTCCTCCAATTGTTCTGCTGTTACCTCACGCACATATCCTGTCAAGTGTGCTGTAGCAGCAGCATAAGGATAGGTACGAATTTTTTTCTCTTGAATGACAACACCAGGTATTTTTTGAAATGGGATAAGATCATGTTGTCCAAAGGGTAACGTAGTGATCGGAACAAATAAATGAGGCTTTACCCATGATGCATCCAACTTCACTTTTATTTGTTCAACGGGCATCCCTATTTGTTCCGATAACGTCTTCATAGATTGCTCTGGCTCTTCCTTTAGTAATTCTGGAACAATACCTACGACGCTTGCATTATCATTAATTGCCAGTCCACGCCCCCCTGTATCCCTTATCTCTCCTCTCGTTGCTTTTAACGTTTGCACCGCAACTACATCGCCTTCTTCAAGGGATGGAAAAATGAGTGAAGGATTCCATTGCACGAACCACCCCTCCTCTTCATCATGTTCTTCCTTCAACAATGTAACTTGATGCTTATATTCGATAGGACCTGCGATGGTATCCATTTTCAGTCTATACTCATAAGTCGCAGAATCTTCTTTTGCCTCTTCTTCATCATCTTGAACTCGATTAATCTTTAAGTCTTGGACTTCTGCACCAGTGTAAATATTCTTATATCGCTCTATGAAGTCTTCTTGTGAAATCTTCTTCTTTGAATCTTTAGAAAGATGGTTATACATCTCTTTATAGTTCATACTTTGCCATTGTGATAAGTAAGCTTGAAATACCTCATCTGGCTTTTCTTTTTCCAAACAACCCGTAACCATAAGAAGCAACAGAACTCCTATGACACTTCTCAAAAGTCTTCTCAACTCTTCCACTCCCTTCCACAAAATCAAAAGACGAATGTCTAGCCCAACACCTCCCCCTCTGATTACATATGTAATATTGATTACAATTGTAATATATACTACACTTGTAATCCGATGATGTCAATACGATGGAGGTGATTATTTGGTAGTTGCTATACCAAATGTTCCATGCTAGACTTTATGTGTATTACACTTGTAAGAAAATTTTTATTCGAAGAAAAGTTCTTTTAATAGATGGAGAGAAAGGGAGATTTTCCGTATGTTCTTCACGCATTTTATAATTGGCTTAATTGTTTCTTCCTTTACTGTTATTATGGTTCTTTTGACTCGAAAAGTCTTTCACAACCAATTATCCTCCAAGTGGCGGTATCATTTATGGTTTCTATTGTTTATGGCCTTGTCGCTCCCATTTTTACCGAATAGCGTTCTGCACGTAGGAAGTCAGATTGTGTCATTGGATATGAATCAAAGTGATAAAATCATGACTTCTACTTCTTCCATGGAACAAACAGAAATAAAAACTGGCGATTGGATGCAAGATTTCTCCTTATCTGTTAATAAAAATAATCCTGAACTATTGAACAACCTTCTGATGTACTTTTGGGTGATAGGGGTACTTGTTTTGATCATAGTAAACGTACACGCGTGGATGAAAATGAATAGAATTAAGCATTCCACATCCGAAACAAGAAACGAAGAGCTTCTTTCCTTATTTCACCAGTGTAAGCAGGAGTTACATGTAAAGAAGGAGTTAGTTTTGGGAGAATCACAGCTGGTCCAATCCCCGACAACTTTCGGCCTAATCAGGACCTACATCGTATTGCCGAATCATTCTAAGGAATGGCTTTCTAAAGAGGAAATAAAGTATATCTTTTTGCATGAGCTTCACCACTATAAGTCAAGAGATGTCTTAAGCAACTATGCTATTGTATTATTTCAAATATTATATTGGTTTAATCCCCTAGTTTGGTTTGCTTTTAGAGAAATGAGACTGGATCGGGAAATCGCATGTGATACTGCTGTTTTACATCATCTAGATGAGAGTTCCCGTGTTAAATATGGAAATACCATTATTCATTTCTTAGATCGAACCAAATCGAGATACCTTCCTTTGACGAATCATTTCTTTGGTTCAAAGGTCCAAATAAAGAAACGTGTTGAAAAAATAGCCTCCTTTACAAAAGAATCCAAAGTACTGAGATTTAAAAGCGCAGTAATCTTTCTACTTGTTGGGTTAATCGTTGTTAGTCAGATTCCGTTAGTGTCCGTATTCGCTGCTGATGACGAAAGATATTACTTTCATGGTAAACATACAGCTTATGAAGATTTGAGCCCCTATTTTGAAGACTATGAAGGAAGCTTTGTACTATTTGATATGAAAAATGACCAATACCATATTTATAATAAAGACAAAAGTACACGGAGGGTCTCACCAAACTCCACATACAAAATATATAGTGCATTACTTGCATTGGAGTCCAACGTTATCTCAAGAAATGACTCCAGCTTAAAATGGAATGGTATCGAATACCCTTACGATGCTTGGAATCAAGACCAAAATCTTTATACAGCAATGTCTCACTCTGTGAACTGGTACTTTCAACATATAGATAAAAAAGTTCAATTAGACTCCATCTATGAGAATTTAAAAGAAATAGGCTACGGTAATTTGGATGTCTCTGGTGGGGTAGAACAGTTTTGGATGGAATCTTCTCTCAAGATATCTCCAATTGAGCAAGTACAATTACTAACTTCTTTTTATAAGAATAAATGGGGATTTAAAGATCAAAACGTGGAAACAGTTAAAGATGCCATTCTTTTAGAAGAAAAAGGGAGTACAAGACTATCTGGTAAAACAGGAACTGGCCGTGTAAATGAAAGAAATGTAAATGGATGGTTCATTGGCTATGTTGAAGATGTGGATAACACTTACGTCTTTGCAACAAATATCCAGAATGGACGTAATGCTAGTGGAAGTATAGCAGCAGATATAACTCTATCTATTCTCAATGCCAAAGGAATTTATTAAATAGCCCTGTTTTCCGATTATATGGAAGTGGAATGAATTATGAAAGCGGGAGATGATTATATATGTCTAGAAATATACCAAATATCTCAGAAGCAGAATGGGAAGTAATGACCGTACTTTGGGACAAATCTCCACGTACAGCTAATGATGTCATTATTTCTTTGGAAAAACGAACCGATTGGAAGCCAAAAACAGTACGTTCATTGCTAGACCGTTTAGTACAAAAAAAGGTAGTCGGTATTAACAAAGATCAAAAGGTATATACGTTTTATCCACTATATTCACAAAGTGAATGTCAACGAGAGGAAGCAAAGTCCTTTATTCAACGATTTTATGGAGGAACATTGAAATCAATGCTTGTTCACTTCATAGAAGAGGAGTCCTTATCCGATGATGATATTAAAGAACTACGTTCCATCTTAGATGAAAAGCCCAAGCAAAACAAAAAGAATGAGGCTGGGACATAACGAAAAGGATTAGCCGAACAACAGCCTATACTAGCTCCGAAAATATACGTAGACTCCGGTGGGAGGAAAGGCATCGGTGAGACTCCACCGTGCGTCAGCACGAGGAGGCTCACCAGCCGCCCGCGGAAAGCGTCGTATATTTCCGGAGCGGGGTATAGGCACTATTTAAATTGTTCGTTTTTTCATTGCTTACTATACTTTTGCCCCAGCCTCATTCTTAAATTTCTAATCATTTAGACCTTTACCATCTATAATCTTCTCTACATATTTTTCAATCCTGGTTACTCGAGTTTTAGATTGTTTGGCTTTTGAAAAATAAAGGATGTACGCCCTCTGTCTTCCTGGGGTCAATGCTTCAAACGCGGTTTTCAAGGCTGGAAGCTCATCAAACTTTTGCTCAAGCTCTTCAGGTATTGGATAATCGGAATGTGGTTTTAATTCCACTTCCAATCCAGCTTTTTCCACTTCAACTGCTTGTAAAATATAAGATTTCAGCATGTCTTCTATCTCTTCTATTTGCTGAAGATTCGTAAACCGAATCTGCCGTGCTGCTTGTACATTCTCCGTTTGTTGGATTAGAATGCCGTGGGCATCCTGTAGCAATGCTCCTTTGTGAAAGAGAAGCGCACAATAGTCTTTAAAGCCATGAATGAGTACAACACTTTTTCCATCATACGTGTAGCACGGATGCTTCCACTTGAAATCTTCCGTTACACCACAATCCAGAACAATGCTTCTTAATTTCACAAATTCTTCTTTCCACTTTTTAGCTTTAGCTAGAAATTCCTCTACCTTAGGATTTAATTCACTATTTGTCATGGAGTAACACCTCTTTTCCCTTCTGTTGAAACTGCTTCCCAAGCCACTTCCCCTTCTTCAGCGCTGCGCCCCATATAACACCAAACATCCCATAGGATTTCGTTACCTCCCATTTTATCATGAAACTTTAATGGAAAATGGATAGCCGAACATTATTTAGCTATCCATTCATCTCGACAGTATTTATATATTTTCATACCATTCTTTTCCCGTCGACCACGGTTTAACTGGTTTTTTTCTCCTAAAATCTACACACAGACAGATGCCATACTATGTGCTTCTAATCAGCTTTCCAAAGTACCCTATATTTTATTGTTATTGTAAAACGTCCCAATAAATACGGTCTATTTTTCCAAATATCCGTTGACAACCTTCAGAAGAGCATATATCATTGTGAATGATAATCATTATCAATTAAAGGGATTTCAAAAAAATGGATCGGTCGTATAGCACCAGCATCAGCTTATTATGCTTACCTTTACATACTATTTTCACTAGGTAAGCTTACACAATCCATAAATTCATAAAAAAAGGAAAAGGGTGGATACACAAATGAAAGCAAAACAAAAAATGTCCTTATTCGCATTTCTAATGGTAACGCTTAGCATCACATTACTATTTGGTTGCCAAGCTAAGGAATCCGATTCCGCTTCGGCTGAGACAGATAAGAAAGACACAGAAACAGCCTCAAAAGAAGAATCCTCGGAGTACCCAATTAAGATTGAACATGCTTTTGGGGAGACAGTCATTGAAAGCAAGCCTGAACGAGTTGCTACTGTTCAATGGGCAAATCATGACGTAGCACTTGCTCTTGGGGTAGTACCTGTTGGTTTCTCCGAAGCAAACTACGGGGTTCAAGATGATAGCGGTCTATTACCTTGGACAGCTGAAAAATTAGAAGAGCTTGGTGTTGAAGATCCTAATATCTACCAAGATACCGATGGTCTAGATTTCGAAGCCATTTCCGATTCAAACCCTGACGTCATTCTTGCAGGATATTCTGGTATCACACAGGAAGATTACGATATTCTTAGTGAAATCGCACCGGTTGTTCCTTATAAAAAAGGGCCATGGTTATCGACATGGCGTGAGCAAGTTATGTTAAATGCGACTGGAATGGGAATGAAAGAAGAAGGCGAGCAGCTTATTAAAGACACAGAGAATCTGATTAAGGAAAAAGTAAGTCAGTATCCGGAAATTGAAGGCAAAAAAGTGGCATTTGCTAGCTTCTCTGCCGAAGATTTATCGCAAATCTATGTTTATACACCAGCTGACCCTCGTGGCGCATTCTTAAACGAGCTAGGAATGGAATATCCTGAAAGTGTATTAAATGAAATTACAGATCCAAATAGTTTCTCTTTAACATTAAGTGCAGAAAACGCTGACGTTCTTAACGATGCTGATATTTTAATCGGGTATGGCGATGAAAGCTTATACGAAGCAGTGAAAGCTGATCCACTACTAGGAAAAATTCCAGCAATTGAAAGAGGTTCTGTTGTATTTATTGGAGACAATACACCTTTAGCTGCATCCGGAAACCCAAATCCGTTATCCATCGCTTATACTATTGATGAATACCTAGAATTAATTGCAGGAGCTATGGAAAAAATAGATGAGTAGTTTAACAGATTCCAAACATAAGTGGCTACTACCACCTATTCGAAGAAATATGGTGGTAGTACTGGCCATTTGTATCGTTGGCCTAATACTATGTGTCATTGCCTCTTTGGTTCTTGGCTCTAGACCAGTAACCTATCATGAGCTAATAAATGGTTTGTTTAATCAACAAGCCGATTCCTACGGGGCGAGTGTTGTTCAAAAGCGTATTTCCCGTACGATATTCAGTTTGTTTTGTGGAGCTGCACTTGGCATCTCCGGAGCACTTATGCAAGCCGTTACTCGAAATCCAATTGCAGACCCAAGTATCCTTGGTGTAAACATGGGTGCGTCCTTGTTTGTCGTAAGTGGAATTGCATTTTTAAATATAAGCACAGCTTACCAATATATTTGGTTTGCACTAGCCGGGGCAATGATCACCGCTGTATTCGTGTTTGGAATTGGCTCAATGGGGCGTGGCGGTGCTACGCCCCTTAAGCTTGTCTTAGCAGGGGCTGCCACAAGCGCCGCTCTTTCTTCACTGGTCATTGCCATTATGATTCCGCGTTCCTATGTCATGGATCAGTTTCGTTTTTGGCAAGTAGGTAGCGTTGGTGCCGGAGACTGGAGCTCTATAACGACCTTTATTCCATTTCTCGTTGTCGGAATATTGTTAGGAACGATTACAACCTCAGCACTCAATGCGTTAGCGCTTGGTGATGAGGTTGCAACAGGACTAGGTGTTCGTACTGGTTTGTTAAGACTTCTTGCAGCTCTAGCAGCTGTTCTATTGTGCGGAGCAACTACTGCACTAGCAGGACCTATCGGTTTTGTGGGACTGTTATCGACTCATATCATACGACTCATACTAGGTCCTGACATGGGTTATATCATCCCAATGTCAGCTATTACGGGAGCTATTATTTTAACGATATCAGATGTATGTGGGCGACTGATAGGAAGCCCCGGTGAACTCGAAGTTGGTGTCGTGACAGCCTTTATTGGTGCTCCCATATTAATAATTCTAGCTAGGAAAGCGAAAGTGCAATCATTATGATGAATCAATCAGTTGAATTTATTGTTGCAGGCAGACGTCAACGGCGGCGTCGATGGATACTCGTTACTGGTTCCCTTACAGTACTTTTAATTGTGCTTTGTTGTGCAATGCTTATGCTTGGAAGTACGATTTATCCAGTCAAGGATGTAATCGGGACACTTCTAGGAGAAAAAATAAAAGGTGTTTCGTTTGCTGTTCATACCATCCGTCTACCGAGAATGTTAGCTGGTCTTTTTGCAGGCTTTGCATTTGGAATAGGCGGAAATATATTTCAGACGATGTTGCGTAACCCCTTGGCTAATCCAAATGTGATTGGGATTACGACTGGCTCGAGCGCAGCGGCTGTTTTTTGTATTGTCATTCTTCATACTAGTAACTCTATTGTCTCTGTCGCTTCGGTCATTGCCGGTCTTGCTACCGTCGTATTCATCTACTTATTCGCAAGAGGAAAGTCCTTTTCGATTGGTCGATTAATCCTAGTAGGGATAGGCATACAAGCGATGCTTAATGCATTGGTATCTTATCTTCTACTCGTAGGTGCACAACAAGATATCCCTGCCGCATTAAGATGGCTTACTGGGAGCTTAAATGGTGTACAAATGGATTAACTTCCAGTACTTGTCCTATCGGTCTTTATCTTTGTACCTATTATCGTAATCTTAGGAAAACACCTAAGTATTTTGGAGCTTGGGGAACAAGCGGCTACTTCTTTAGGGATTCAAACGGACAAGACGAGAATTATTCTTATCCTAGGTTCTGTTTGTATCCTGGCATTAGCAACCGCTACTACTGGACCGATCGCCTTTGTAGCTTTCCTTGCGGGACCTATCGCAAAAAGACTGGTCGGAGCTGGTTTTTCCAACATACTTCCTGCAGGTCTTGTGGGTGCAACCTTAGTGTTGGCGTCAGACCTAATCGGACAGTTTGCTTTTGAAGTCAGATATCCTGTCGGGGTTATAACTGGAATAATTGGAGCTCCATATCTGCTTTACTTGCTAATTAGAATGAATCGAAAGGGAGAGTTATAATGAAACCGGAGCATATTTTTCAAGCGGAACAAATCGTTGCGGGCTATGACGACAAAACCGTCATTCACGACATTAGCCTAGAGATTCCTAGTAACAAGATAAACGTAATCATTGGTGCAAACGCCTGTGGAAAATCTACTCTTCTTAAAACATTAGCAAGGCTCATCAAACCTAAATCAGGGATGGTTACACTAGATGGAAAGCAGATTAGTAAAATTCCACCGAAACAATTAGCTCGAGTAGTAGGATTACTTCCACAATCCCCAATCGTTCCAGAAGGAATTACAGTAGCAGATTTAGTAGGCCGAGGAAGATTTCCACATCAATCTCTGTTTAATGGGTGGACTAAGAAGGATTATGAAGCCGTTGCAGAAGCGATGGAAATTATGAACATAACCGATTTAGCTAATCAACACATAGATGAGCTATCTGGCGGACAACGACAGCGCGTTTGGATTGCCATGGCACTTGCCCAGCAAACGGATATTTTGTTTCTAGACGAACCGACGACATTTTTAGATATCACCTATCAAGTGGAAATCTTGGATATGCTCACAGACCTTAACCGGAAGCACGGAACGACAATTGTAATGGTCCTTCATGACATCAACCTGTCCGCTCGCTATGCAGATCATATTTTTGCATTAAATAAAGGAAAGCTTGTGGCAGAGGGAGAGCCATCAGAGGTCATTACTAGCTCGTTGATTAAAGACATTTTCGGTCTGGACTGTACGGTTGTGGAGGATCCTATTTCTGGTTCTCCTTCTGTGGTGCCGATTGGGCGGTATCATGTGAATCGGGCGTATAGTCTGATTTAATTTTTGATATAGTACGTATATAAAAAGCCGTAAAAATTTCTTAGTGAATTTTTCGGCTTTTTGATGTTCTTACACTTATTTTATATTTTTATGAAGATTCTAAGCTTTCTATCGTAGTTGGAGCTTCAAAATATACGATAGTTTCTAATTACAAAGCCCTTTTTATAAATGTTTACGTAAACGTCGACGGTCTTGCCCAGGTGGTAATCCGAACTTTCGAGTATATTCTCGACTAAAATGGGAGGGGCTTTCATAACCGACTTGGAACGAAGCTTCTGCTGCATTCAGTTCTTCTGTAAAAAGTAGCCGGCGAGCTTCTTGAAGGCGTAGCTGTTTCTGGTATTGGATTGGGCTCATTCCAGTGACCTCCTTAAAATAATTATAGAAGGATGAAGTACTCATTCGTACTTCCTGAGCCAACTCTTCCACTCGAATGGGCTGGTCAAATGTACGATTTAGTCGCTCAATTACCTTGGCAATCCGCTGGGCTTGACTCCCTATAACCGCGAAATTCCTCAAGGTTTCGTTCTGTCCATCCTGCAGAACCCGATAAATAATCTCACGATGGAGGCCGGCAGAAAGCACTGGAATATCATGTGGCGTATCCAAGAGTCTGACGAGTCGTAGTACTGCGTCGTGGAGCGAGTCACTCATCCTGCTAATTGCTAAGCCACGTCTTGACTCACTTTTAAATTCCCCCATTTGTTGTGAGGATTGAAGGACATCCAAAATCTGATTCACATCGAGCCGTAACTGCAAACTTAAATAGGGGACTTCCAGTGAAGCTCCTATAACTTGACCTGTGATTGGCAAGTGAACAGAAGCCGTCAAATAACTACTTGAATCATATTGAAAGGTCTCATTTCCAAGCATAACCACTTTTGAGCCTTGTGCCACTATACAAAGAGAAGGTTCATAGACAGAGTACACCGGCTCAGAATTCTGAGAGGAGCGAATAATACGCAAACCCGGAATAGCCGTTTCCTGTGTACCATCCGTCTGCATAAATTTCTCAATCAACTCCGTTAACTCCCCATTTTGTTTCACAGCTTCCCCTCCATCCTTTTACTACCTTTATCTACCTATACTATAGTCCGTTGGAGGATTAGGCAAGAATTGTGTATATTCCGGCTACCGCCCTACTTTCAAGTTGATTCATAATAAAACTATGAAAAAATTCAGGACAATTAGCAGGAAGCTGTTACTGATTATTTCGTTTCATCTCTTGATGATAGCTTGTCAAGATTTAAATGCAAATCACTACTTGAAAAGGAAAGGAGAAAGAGACATGACAACACATCCATATGTCGGCATGTGGGTCACTTCAGATGGCCATATTCGGCATGAGCTATTACCAAATGGACGGTATGATGAAGCCCGGGGCAATCGCCAAAGCGCTTACCAAGGCCGTTATACGATTGAAGGCAATCATATCGAATATGTGGATGACACAGGATTTACAGCTGATGGAGAGTTTATCGACGGTGTACTGTATCACGCAGGAATGGTGCTCTATCGAGAAGAACCAAAAGAAGGAGGCGAGTATTAATGTCTTCACTAAAGGGGAAAACAGTCATTATAACTGGTGCCAGTAGCGGTATTGGTGAGGAAACAGCTCGCTTACTCGCTAGCCAGGGAGCTCATATTGTAATAGGTGCAAGGCGAATAGAAAGACTGGAATCTTTAGCTTCTGAAATTCGAACAGGTGGAGGCTCTGTTACTTATCAAAGGCTTGACGTGACAGAGCTCAGACAAATGCAAGACATCATCCAACTGGCACAGAACCACTTCGGTCAGGTGGATGCGATTGTAAATAATGCCGGCGTGATGCCTCTATCCCCATTAGAGGCATTAAAGATTGATGAATGGAATCGAATGATTGACGTTAATATCCGCGGTGTTCTCCATGGTATTGCCGCTGGGCTACCGGTCATGAAGAAGCAAGGTTTTGGACAATTCGTTAATATTGCATCCATCGGTGCCTATGAAGTTTCACCGACAGCAGCAGTCTACTCTGCAACCAAATATGCGGTACGGGCAATAACGGATGGATTGAGACAGGAGACAGCAGGACAAAACATCCGTGTGACACTTATATCTCCCGGCGTAACCGAATCTGAGCTTCCCGATAGCATTACACATAAAGAAACGATAGATTTTATGAAGGAATACCGTAGCATTGCCTTACCCGCAGCAGCTATCGCTCGTTCCATCGCTTATGCAATGGAACAACCAGCTGAAGTTGATGTGAATGAAATGGTGATTAGGCCGTTGGTTTAGCTCCAATACCTCATTTTAGGCGGGCCAGCCAGTGCCTTCCCCGGAACGTTTAGTTTCCCAAGGAAGCACCGGCTGGCCCACCATTTTTAGTAGCTATACAGATATGCGTAATGATTTTACTGTTAAATCAAAAGTTACAGATTGACTCTCAAGGAACCCAGCGACTTAGCAATTTCCGGATCGCGGTAGTCTAAGAATAGACTTTCCTGTCTATCAAGGGTGGAAATTTGCCCGATGTCCTCTGTACTCAACTCAAAATCAAAAATGTTGATGTTTTCAATGATTCGTTCTCTGCGGACCGATTTGGGAATAACAACGACACCACGCTGAACTAGCCAACGTAATACGACCTGGGCGACGGACTTATTGTATTTTTTCGCGATGGTGGTCAGCAATTCGTTTTCGAACATGTTGTTGCGTCCTTCAGCGAATGGCGCCCACGACTGGTGCTGCACTCCTTGCTCTTTCATAAAAGAGGCGCTCTCGCTTTGTTGGTAGAACGGGTGCGTTTCAATCTGATTGACAGCAGGAACGATTTCGTTGTGCACAATGAGATCCATCAGGCGATCGGGCAAGAAGTTACTAACACCAATCGCCCTGATGTTACCTTTACGGTACAGTTCTTCCATTGCACGCCAAGCACCATAATAATCACCGAATGGCTGGTGAATGAGGTATAAATCGAGATAGTCAAGCTGTAGCTTTTTTAAGGATTTGGCAAATGCTAGCTTGGCGCTCTCGTAGCCGGCATCCTGAACCCAGAGCTTAGTCGTGATGAACAG
Organism: Radiobacillus deserti; assembly: GCF_007301515.1. Lineage (GTDB taxonomy): Bacteria > Bacillota > Bacilli > Bacillales > Amphibacillaceae > Radiobacillus > Radiobacillus deserti. The sequence goes on along the minus strand of NZ_CP041666.1, from coordinate 215,197 downwards.
TTCTTCACGCGGTACACCGCTTCGCTTAATTGCACGTCCGACCGCTTCTTCGTTCAAGTAACCAGCAGCTGTGTCAATCAGACGATAACCTGCCATTAGCGCTTCATATACAGCGTTCTCGCATTCTTCAGCGTCAGGAATCTGGTAGACACCGAAGCCGATAATTGGCATTTTCACTCGGTTGTTCAAAGTTACGGTTTGCATCGTAATTCCTCCCATTGTTTAAAAGTAAAATGACAAATGGCCACACAACCCATGAATGGGGCACCACTACGAGGATTGTTCTTGTAGCCAATTTGCATTACAATTAGCTTACCGCCTTCGTGTTACACGAAGTCAACACGTATTTAACATTTCTTAGGAGGAGTTATATGTATACAGTCAGAGAAGCCGCTCAGATTACGGGACTTACTGAGCACGCCGTGCGTTTTTATACGGATAAAGGATTAGTGCCGAGCGTGCAGCGTAACAAAAACAATATTCGGCTGTTCGACGAAGAATCAATCAACTGGCTTTATGGTGCCAAATGCCTCAAGCAGACCGGAATGCCGATTGAAGTCATCAAAATGTACGTCGACCTTTGCCTTGAAGGTGATTCTACCGTACCGAAACGCTTTGCACTAATGAAGGAGTACAGAGAAATAGCATACGTTCAGCTCGAAGAAGCCAAACGGCGTGCCGACCATTTGGAACAAAAGGTCACCCAGTATCAGGCGATTTTGGAGCACCGAATTCCAGACACAACCAATCCCGGCAACTGGGACAAAGTCCAGAAGGACGCGTAGCAGCCAGTTGAGCGCTAGCAGATCACCAGTCACCAATGAGACTTAAATCCATACTTACCTATCGTTCGCTTTTTAGCCGCTCACCTAATTGGCCAACTAAATTGCAGTAGTTTTTCTCCCTTTATTTTACAAGTTCATTTTCCCTACTATCTCGTTAATTTTCTTCTCTCAATTCTTGTAACACTACTAACATCTCCTAATATCCTCCTGTCCGTTGTTGGTCCAACTAAAAGTTTAAAGTTATTTGGTACGGTTTTTGATTTTTTTAAAGGATCTGTTAATGAATTGTTGTTGATATTTAATTAACAGGAACTAACGTTCTATAAAGGGTTAACTATAAACAAGTTGGTAATAAACGTGAGGACAATAGACATCCTAAAGGCCATTCAAAAACTAAGCCCAGCAGAAACATCGTTTACGTGAGTATTTGATCTATGCTCTAACTGCATCTTCCTCGACAGGAAGTGTTCTGCAAAAAATAACTGAACGTAAAAATAAAAATGTTCAGAACATACTCAACTATTGTTGAAGGTGATGAAGTAGAAAAGCAACGTTATCGCTGTAAAGCGTGTAAAAAGATATGGATATTTATCAATTCAAGTCTGATGGTAAGTTCATAAAAGGGACTATAACACATTCAGAACGTTAACAATTATCACTGAAGGCTAAAAGGATGGATACAACGTTTTAACGGAGTTGCCACTACATATCTAAACAACTACCTTGCTCGGTTTCAAGTATTAGAATTCATTCAACATGAAAGAAAAAATGTTACTATGAAAGACTTGATAATTAAGAGGAATTTAATACAAAATATGGAAACAGTCATCCAGATCAACATATTAACTTGCCTTCTTACTCTCTTGTTCTAAAAGTAAGTTTATTGAACATATCACACTAATCCTTAACAGAGTCTATTTTAAAAAAGTTTTAGGCTGATTCTGATTAATCAAAAGAAGAAGCGGCAGTTTAAGACTTTATTTGTCAAGTCTTAAACTGCCGCTATTGTCATTCAACTATATCTCTCGAAAAGAGAATGTCGAGATAGCACAAGTTGTTCTCCGTGGCCTCACAGATGTATCCGGGATAGCTATCGGTGCCAACTTTTTAGGATGACTTTCCGGAAAGTGTGGAACTGCCGGTTGGCCAGGAGGAGAGCGCTTGCTCAGCAACAGCCTCTAGCATGTCGCGACCGAAGCCGGCCTTTGCTTGAACAGCCATACCGTGGAGCACTGCCATCACGAATGCAGCTAGCGCAGCACAGTCAGCAGTCTCCGGCAAATCTCCCTCCTGCACAGCCTGTTCTAAGCGATCACGAAGCGACGCCTCTCCGTCCGCACGCGCATCGATCAAGGCACGTCGAATAGGTTCTGCATCGTCCGATCCAGCCAAGGCGCCATGAACTCCTAGACACCCCTTACGATCCGGATATCGAGTATGCAATTCGGCGGCTTCTCTGAGGATGTGTGCGACTACCTCTCGTGAGGTTGGCAGCTCCAGCGCCGCCGGGAAGTAGTCCAGGTAGTGTTCATAATAGCGCTCCAACACTTGGCGGAACAACGCTTCTTTGTTGCCAAACGCTGAATAGAGTGCTGGCCTTTCGACACCAGTGGCTTGCGTTAGGTCGGTGTACGACACTCCCTCGTAGCCTTTGCGCCAAAACACGCAAAGTGCTGCATCCAATGCCTGTTCCATATCGAATTCACGGTTACGTCCCATGAGTCAAATCACCTCTTTATTTATACGGCCGAATTTAAGTTTTTTAAAAGCAGTTCAAAAAGCCCTTGACTTTTCAAGTACGCTCCATCAATCACAATTGAAAAGAGTTTTTTTCCTTACCTAACATTGAGGTGTAACTAAGATAAAAAAATGGATATGACCATACACTGTAGTGATCATCTATGCCTGTTCCCAAAAAACATCAAAGGAAACAGATAAATGGAAATTAATCTACATTCGACGCCCAAACAAGCGTAAGTGGATTGGTTATCATTTAAAGCATGTAATCATTGTAACACAATATTGTGTTACATTCGTATTTCGGAATCGTGATGTGTCAACACAAGTTTACCTCGTATGTTCATCAAAAGATGAACTAGACTTACTCATAGATCATAATATTTTATCTGCAGCCTACTAACTACTATTTTGTAAAATAATGACTTTAGATTTATTTGTCATTCACTTTTTAAATACGTTGAAAATGGTCACCCATCTTACATTCTAGTTCCACTACAGTATTTTTTTGGGGTTTGCGCTGATCTCTCTATATAGAAACTCTGAAATTATTCTAATTAACACTAAGCGTTTATTCAGCCCTAGAGCTTTGGCCCTATTCATGATTCAGTAGATCTTTAGCACGTTCTTAGCGTACATTTCTCCCCTACTTTCGGCGGTTACGTCAAAATAAGGGGGATTCAGAAACGGACTCAGGACTAGATGATCCGACGCGCCCTGGCTAGATTAGCAATCAACTCAGCACGTGTCTGGTGCGCGTGCGCAGCCCAAGCGGGCTGACCTGGACCGCTACGCCATGATTCGCTCAACGGACTGTTGTCGACAGTATCGAAACCGAATTGGTCGTACAGCCGTGTCACAAGTTCTACGGCCTCTGGAAAGTTGCTCGAGACCGACAACGCATGGCGGTCGGGTGCACCAGCTGGTCTGCTCGAAACGAAAAGACGAGAAGCTTGGATGTGCGTGAAAGCCTTCGCCACCTTCGAGTTAGGAAGTTGCTCCTGACGGAGCTCGTGAACTGTCTTCTCACCAGAGTCAACCACAGGGAAATGTCCATCGCGCCAAGGCATGTAGTTGTTCGTGTCGAGTACGATTTTACCCGCAAGCTGCTCCACAGGCATGTCGTTGACCAGCTTGAGAGGTACAGCCACAACGACGAAGTCACCAGCCTCGGCAGCTCCAGCCGCAGTCGCGGCACGTGCTGATGGACCAAGCTCATCAATGAGGTCCTTCAACGTCTCAGGTCCCCGTGAATTGGCAATGACGACCTCATATCCGTTCGCGATTGCCGCACGTGCGATCTGGCTACCAACCTCGCCCGCTCCAATGATGCCGATTACTTTCATCGGATACGTACCTTTTGTGCCTACCATTTCCTCGCTTTTCACCCAAAGCTGCTCAGCTTTGCTAGCGTCGAGCGCATACGACCTTACGCCGTCGGCAAACGGATTAGGCGAGTCATCGATCGGCGCAACTGCACAATCTTCGAGATAGCGCCCACCGATTTCATCTTTGTCAGCCACGACTGCGGCCCAGACCGACGTTGCGGCTGCCTGCGCAACTTCTTTAAGCTCCATTGGCGGAAGACCCTCTTCAGCACGAGCTTTGCCAGCGTTCTCAAAAAGACCCTGCAAGTCTTCCTGCGAGAAATGACGCGGGAGATTGGTAAGACTGTTCCCCGGCATTACCGAGGCGGCTCGGATGCCACGATTGCGATGTCGTTTATCGAATTCCGCCGCGAAAAGAGTAGTGGCCGTTTTCGATCGGCCATAGGCGACAAACGGGTCGTAAGTCTGTTGCTCGAAATTCGGATCATCTAAATCAACATCAGCGATCCGATGAGCTTGGGACGACAGCATCACTAAGCGTCCGTTGTCAGCAATCAGTGGCTCAATCCGATTGATCAAAGCGAAATGACCAAGATAGTTCGTCCCGAACTGGACCTCGAAGCCGTCAACCGTCCGACCGAACGGGGTTGCCATAACGCCAGCGTTGGCAATGATGGCGTCGAACTGCTGACCATTGGTCAGCAGTGTATCGGCACAGACTCGAACACTCTGCAAGGAGGCGAGATCGAGATCGATTAACTCTAAGCTACCGCCTCCTTGCGTTGCCGCATCAAAAACCGATGAAGTAATCGCCTTGGATTTGTCGATGTCTCTTAACGTGCCAACGACACTGGCACCGTGAGACACTAGTGAGCGGGCGGTCTCAAGGCCAATACCCGATGATACACCTGTAATGAAAAATCGTTTTCCCTTGAGATCAACACCGGAAAGTACCTGATCGGCCGTTGACTTTGCATTAAATTTCCTAGGCATAATATTTGCTCCTTTATTTGCGTATTTATTTTGATATTTGCTTGTCATCAGTCCGATCTTTATCATACCAATGACAAGCACTCCGCTAATCAGCAAAATAACATAACGAACGTTATGGTATTTTATGTTATACAACTTAACGAGTACTGTCTATAGGTCAATCGTAGGAGTTTTTTGCTCTCCATCCTTTTCTAGATTACCGTTATTGGACAAGGAATTGAAGGAATATTGCCCAAGAGAAAAAGGGACGAGATCCGATTGGATCCGCCCCAAAACTATATTAATTTTTGATTGTAACAACCGATTGAATAGCGATTGGATACATAGTTGACTGCTCTATCCACTCCTTTGTCGTTTGGATACCAACTATTTAGTGCTGGGAACTGATTTTATTAGCGTGGGGAAGTGGAAAGTAGCAATTATAAAAGATGTGTAGCTTTAAACTAAAAAATTTGATCGTTTTCTACCTATGTTGTTCCATAAACGATTGTTGAACTGTCTTCCTCCTTCATGGTTTATCGTCTTCGCACAAAATAAGTTGGACTTCTCATGATAGATCTGATGATACGTTAGTAATTAGTGCCAAAACAATATCGTTTAAGTTATTTACAACCATTCCGTTCAAATAATGTCCATATTTGCTCTGCCATCCATTGAGGAGACTGTGGCATGTTACTCAGTATCCAGCTCTCCACAGTTCCAACAAAGGCTGTGGTCAAAAATTGTACAATCAATTCCTTATCTATGTTCTGATTGATACCCTGCATATGAATTTTCTTCTGCATACCAGACGAAAGCAATGCCATCATCCGTTCCCGAAATGCGGAAGTTTTCTTATTGGATAGCATGGAAGAAAAGAATATGAAATTCTCCTCAACATAAATAAACAAGGACTTCAGCGCCTCAATTGCCTCGGTCTTCTCCAGTTTTTCCTCTGTAAACTTGGTAAAGGTACAAGAGTGAATCATTCTGTTCAAATGATCATTGATACTATTATCTAACAAATCATACTTATCCATATAATGAAGATAAAAAGTCCCTCGATTCACATTAGCACGTTCGGAAATGTCATTAATCGTAATTCGATCAAATTCTTTTTCCGTAAGCAAATCCAAAAACGCATCATTAATGGCTTTTTTCGTTCTAAGAATTCGTCTATCTGTTTTGGTTTCCATTTGTTTTTGTCTCCTTTCGTTAATCAACAATATTCATCCGTTTGTTGTATATAGTACAAAAGCACGTATATTAGCCATTGAATTTATCCATATTCTTTTTATAATAATACTCAACAACAGTCTAATAATCAACATTTGTTTAAATAACTGTTGGAAGGTATAAAAATTCATTTAAGGAGAGGTGGACATGGAAAACTTACAATCTAAGGTCGTTATTATTACAGGAGCATCCAGTGGAATTGGAGAAGCCACTGCCAAATTCTTAGCTCATCACGGAGCAAGAGTTGTATTGGCAGCAAGGAGAGAGGATCGAATGAGAACCATTGTAGACAACATTCTTCAGGAGGGTGGTAACGCAGTTTATATGCAGACAGATGTTACTAATGCGGAAGACATGCAAAGATTGGCACAGTATGCGTTGGAAAATTTTGGGCAAATTGATGTTCTTATCAATAATGCGGGTGTTCAGTTGAATTCTCATTTACATGAACTTAAAATGAACGAATGGTGGCAAACCATTGATGTAAATATCAAGGGAGTTCTTAACGGCATTGCTGCAGTATTGCCTACAATGAGGAAACAAAAATCAGGACATATTATTAACATATCTTCCGTGATGGGACATAAGATTATCCCGACAACTGCTGTGTATAGCGCAAGCAAGTCTGCTGTCCGCGCAATCTCGGAAGGGCTGCGTCAGGAAGAAGCAACGGAATCTGGGGTTCGGTCTACAATCATCTCACCGGGAATGACGGCGACTGGTGTGTTGGAGGAGTATTCAGACTATCCGAGTCTTTCCCCATCCGCTGTCTCACAGGCTATTGCGTATGCAATCAACCAGCCTGATGATGCCAACGTAAACGAGATTGTCATCAGGCCTACGTTGCAATCAATATAGGATTTTCTGTCTATACTATAGGAAGATTAACGCCTTTTTGGTGTATAAAGTTAATACTGGCCAATGCTGAGTGAAAACAAAGAAAGGCAAAAAAAATAGGTAAGTAGAAATTAAAGAAAGAATGAAAGGTTGGTTTGGAATGGTACCAGCTGTAACTTTCGAATAAAGTTTAATTAAAATACCTAACAAACCAATATTTTACGATAAATGAAAAGAATCCATTTTGAAAAAAGAATGATCAAAATGGATTCTTTTCCTATAGTTTTGCACTAGCTGTCCAAAGTTTTTACTTTTCATGTAAAATGCCTATTTACCATCTATTCCCTTTAATTGATGTATATTATTTTCCCTGCTTTCTCTCTGAGCAAATGGAACATTAGATTGATAAAGGTTATAAAATGTTAAACCGAACATTAAGCAACAAACACAAAAGTTATATTTCCTCTCATTATCTCCCCTCCTATAAAGATAATCATTTAATTTGTCTCAATTAGAAGGATTATTCCAAAGAAATGTGTAATAAAAATTGGAACTCCCTATTTAAAGTATCGCACTCTACTCATCAGATATCCCAAGCCCCAGGACAACAGTACACTGAGCACAAGTACCAACCCATATTCCTCATATACCGGCAAGGATAAGCCATTTACGGCATAGACCATAGCATAAACAACAACATAATGAAAAATGTAAATGCTATAGCTACTCTTGGAGATCCTATTTGTAAAAGGTGTACTTTTGTCAGCGAATCTCTGGAAGAAGGCAAGGAGTGCAAATACAGCCGAAAAAATGGAAATATTGAAGCACAGAACTAAAAGCAGATTAACAACAGAGAAATTTGCGATATCTGAACCCGTTGACTCGTAAACGATAATAGCAATGTATAAGAATATTGAGATTACATAGGTTACGAACCAAGGAATGATTCTCGGCCTGTAGCCTGTTTTGAACCAATCCTTCCGGTATGCATGGATTCCAAGAAAGAAATAAGCAGCATACACAGGAAGCATGACCGACTGAAAATTGATGACGTATAAATTGGTAAAGTAGGCTTCATTGAAAAATTGATTGACAATAAAGTAAGATCCTGTCGTCAAGGAAATAAAGAATACAATAGAACGAAACGTTAATTGTCCTTTCGTGATACTGACTAATTTCCCCTTGCCGTTAAACATGACATAAACCAGGCTTAGCAAAATAAAGAAAATCAGTAGTACGCCAATAAACCACAAGTGGAACGGAGTGATATTTTGACTCTTGTAAAATTCAAAAAGCCAGTATTTAAGAAATTTTTCGTCATTTCCCCAGGAACGAGCCGCAATATAGCTGGCAATAGGCGACAAGAGAATGAATCCAATTAGATACGGAATCCCAAGTCGAACTAATTTATCCTTGACAAAAGGTCTTACACCTTTCTTTATAAGCGGACCTAAAGCAAAATACCCAGCAATAAAGAACATGGTTGCGTTCATCAATTGGCCATTTACAGCTAGGACTAAAAACAGAATGATTGAACCAAACTCATCAGGAATCATATTTTTAACAAAAGGCATGCCCTGAAAAAGGTCAACAAAGTGCATGTTCACATGATAAAAGACGACAAGAGTTATGACAAAAGTCCGCAATGTGTCTAGAAAATAAATACGTTTTGAATGATTCATTTGACCCCCCCATAAAGTATGGTTTAAAATTCAACGGCTTGAAAATTGTTATCTTAAAATACCTCTCCGTAGTCGTTACCGCTCGAATCGGAATTGCTTATTTCGTCAATAAACCTTCTTTATAAGCTCAATAACTTCTTTTAAGGTGAGGCCAAAGGATTTGTAATAGGAAGTGTCAATCAACATTTGCTTCATTATCATGTCGTTCCGTTTTTGAAGCATATCATCGGGTGAGAGGTCCCCTACAAAACATCCTCTTCCAGATACTGTATAAATTAAACCGCATCGTTCAAGTTCTTCCCAAGCTTTCTTTATCGTGATCACACTAACACCTAGTTCCTTGGCTGCTTGTCGTATTGGGGGTAAACTATAACCTCGTTCTATCTCACCCTTAAGAATTTGAGCACTGATTTGGTCAAAAAGTTGCTGATAAATCGGTTTTTCTGATGTATTTGAAATAAATAAGTTCATTAAATATCCAATCTCCCAAATCGTTTAATAGCTATACTGCATGCCACAATAGTGAAAACGATAAATATTACAATCCCAGCAAGCAGGATGGATATTTGAAGCGCTACATGATCAGCGCCGCTACCATTGAAAGTCTCATAAACAAAAGAATTCTGTGTCCCTAACCACTGTACACCTAAGAAATAAAGCAAAGTTGCCGTAATAGATGCCGTTGCCGCTGAACCATATTTATACGCTGTTTTGTAAAACATCGGAATAAAGATAATGTTGAAGATTGCAAGCATGACAAAACACAGCCCCCAGAAACCCATATGCGGCGCGAAGAAAGAGTAGATTATATCCGGATACAATTGAATTGTGAACAAACCAAAGATCATAGCAATTACAAGATGCAATAGTTCCAGGATAACAATAACCGTGACCCTAGCCTTCACCATATCTTTTCTGGACACAGGCAATGTCGTGGTAAATACAAGATCGTTCTGTGCTTTAAATTGGGCAAAAATGTTTGGTACCGAGACCCAGAAGAAATACTGAAGCACAAGAAAATAAATCCAGTTGGGAATAAGCATAAAGGCGCCTATAAAAAAAGGCAATACTAGAAACCAAGGATTGATGCCTAATTTTAAGTCCTTTATCACTAAGTTATACATACAGTTCCTCCTTTTTCGCGAAGTAAATCATGATTTCCTCGAGACTCGGTATAGTTGCTTTTATATCAGAAGAGGTATCGAAATCACTTAAGCGAATCAACCCCGTAAAACCGAATGAATTAATTTTGTATGAAATCAATCGTTCCTCTACTTGGTTCAATTGGCTTTCGTTACCGTTCAATAGGCGATAGGATTCCTTAAATTCTTCTTTTTCCGAGCTGTGGATGACTTGACCGTTTTCAATAAAAGTAACAAAATCTGCACACTTTTCTAAGTCGGATGTAATATGGGTGGAGAAAAGAATGCTAATTTCGCCGTCTAAAACGAGTTCTTGAAATATATCCAACAACTCATCTCTTGCAGCCGGATCGAGTCCGCTTGTTGGTTCGTCGAGGATAAGAAGTTTTGCACCATGAGACAAAGCAAGGGACAAGCTGTACTTAACTTTCATCCCCATTGACAAGTCATTTATTTTTTTGTTCTCGTCCAACTTGAATCTTCTTAGATAGTTATAATAAGTCTCTTCCTCCCAATTCTTATAGAACTTCTTAATCACATTGGTCAACGTCTTAATTTTGCTTCGAGTATAAAAGTCGATGCCGCCAAACGTAAAACCGATATCCTGTTTCAAATCGAGTTCATGTTCGACTATATTCTTACCTAGAATGTGTATTTCCCCGCTATCCAAATGAATCATATTCATAATGGATTTAATGGTAGTCGTTTTTCCTGCGCCATTGGCCCCAATAAAACCCATAATATAACCTTTTTCCAGTTGAAAAGATACATCTTTTAAATGAAAGTCTTTATACTTTTTATTTAAATCTTTGACTTCTAAAGCAATCATAGATTATCCCCTTCCGTGTATATCGTATATACACAATATAACAACGAGGGGTTGTGATGTCAATCGTTATTTTATGTATGCCTTTGAATCTAAGTTTTACAAAACAGAATAGAAAGTATGAATACACTCTTTTTATCCAATTCGATATGTTGGATTGGATAAAATGGCGGTGGTAATGGTATGGAAGTGCCAATATTATAAAGAGCCTCTGTTACATCCGATAGATTCCCCGCTTCATCAACCGCAATAGCCTTTAATGTAGTCCTCTGGCTTATAGATAGAGGGGTGTCGTATTCCTGACTTAATTGGGTTGGTGCTGTTCCATCTAATGTGAAATAAATAGTCGCTCCACTTTCGGCACTTAAGGCTACAGTCTGTGCTGAATAATACGTCCCACCTTGTACAGACACAGATGGCTTTGCTGGTGCAACTTTATCAATGGTGTAGACTTCTTCAAGGACTTCTGATACATTCCCTGCTGAATCCACAGTTATGGCTTTTAGTGTCTTTGTGTCACTAATGGTAATTGGATGTTCATATTTTGTGCTTGCAATAGTTGGGGTAGTCCCATCCAATGTAAAATAAATGGTTCCTGTAATCTCTCCACTGAGATTGAGAGTTAGATTCGTATTGTATAACCCACCTACTAGACTTACGTTTGGTTTTCCTGGGGGTATCTTATCAATGATGTAGATTTCTTCTAAGACTTCTGATACATTTCCCGCTAAGTCCACGGTAATGGCTTTCAAACTCTTCGTTTCACTAATGGTAATTGGATGTTGATATTCTGTGCTTGCAATAGTTGGGGTAGTTCCATCCAAAGTATAATAAATAGTTGCTCCAGCTTCTCCAAGCAAGCTAATCGTTTGATCGCTGTTGTATGTACCTCCAGCTATATCCACGGTTGGTTTTATTGGCCGGGCTACGTCAATGTCATCATCTTCCAAAATAGCTTTTAATTTTGGATAATGTCCTATAGGCCACTCCCAAACACTTCCATCCCATCCTGCATCATGATAAAGAGTCTGTTCTACCATCTCCGCTGTTGTTTTTCCTTCTCCACCATCACTTGTATCATTCCCTGATTGGTCCATATCCCAGAAAGAAGCTGTAACGTCTCCTTCTGCTGCTATATTTTCCCCAATCAAGCCTCCATACTTTCCTTTTATTACATTTCCAGTTACTTTACCTACCGCATAGGTTTCACTTATGTATCCATCATTTTTACCGATTAATCCTCCTACCCATTCCTGAGTAGCCGTTACATTGCCAATTGCATACGATTTACTTATCGAACCGTTACTTAATCCAACTAACCCACCAATTGTATAACTACCAAATACATTCCCTGTTGCATAAGATTCTGTTACTTGTCCTCCACTCTTTATTTCTCCTATCAATCCCCCAGCTATGAACAATCCATCCTTCGAATACATACCCTTTACTTCACCAGTAGCATGAGATTGCATAACTTGACCATTTTCTAAGCTTCCGATAAGTCCTCCTGCCATTTCAAGGGAAGAAGAAACATTACCAGTCGCATACGATTGTTTGATAGAGCCGCTTGAGTCCATCGTGCCTACTAATCCACCAGTAATACTATGACCGGTTACAGTAGCATTAGATACGGAAGACTCGATTGTTCCTTTATTAATTCCTACCAATCCTCCAACTGAGGTTTTTCCTTGGATAGTACCTGCTATCACAGATACATCCCGAATCACTCCTTCATTTTGTCCTACAAGACCTCCAATGTTGGCACTGACCACTCCATCAACTTCAACATGAACAGTATCCAAGATTACATGTTCAATTGTTCCACTAGAGAAAGCAAAGAGACCAATATATTCAAGAATAGTTGAAGTATCGGCGGCTATATGTAAGTTCTTAATCACATGATTATTTCCATCAAAATGACCGCTAAATTTATTCGCATTCTCTCCAATGGGGTCCCAGTTAGAAAAGGATGATAAATCAATATCATTACCTAATTCAAAATAAACGTCGGTATCGCTTAAAAAATTTCGCATTTCGTCCAATTGACTGGCAGATGTAATAATATACGGTTCACTAGCCGTCCCCGCACCAGCTCCAGAAAAAGCTGCCGCCTTAGAAGTAAAGCTTAAAACCAATAAAGAAACGATTGCTACGATACATGCAGTCAAAACTTTACTGTACTTTCTTAAACTATTAAACAAGTCGTTATTATGCCTTTTCATTTTTCTCCTCTCCTTTGTAAACCATCTTTTCATAAACATAACCTAGTTTTATTCTATAAATTCTGCCAGATTAACAATCTGTTATATTACAAATACTCTTTTACTTTAACATAAAAATACAGTTAAAAGATGGGGTTCACACCATAATTTGGGTTTTACCATGAGACTTTAAACGGACGTAAAAGTCTAGGAAAGTCCTTGTGATTAACTTGATCAAACAATGCTCGCCCAAACAACCTTTTTACATCTTTATAGAGTGAACATGTATAACTAAAAAGGAAGTCGGCCCTGACCGACTTCCTTCCTAAATAAATCTAACTATAGAAATTATATTAGACAACCTTTAATTTCCCTTTCCATTTACTTTTTCCGTAATATAAGACTTACTAAAAAATTTGCTATTAATCTCTTGATTTATAGATAAGCTGCGATATTTAACACTTTTTATGATTGTCTGACCCTTTAACAATTTGTATTCCAAAGGTAGTCCGGTCGTCCGATCAAAATAAATACCGAAAGAGTCATACTCTTTATTCCCAACAGTCCCAACAATCTTTACAGAATCTCGTCCACTCTTTTTTTCAGAGAAACCTTCAATAGACCAATCTCTATTAACAATCAAAAGATTCACTAGCAACTCTTGTGGAAAGATTAAAAGCTTGGAATGAAGAGCATCTGGAAAATCATCTCTATAATTAAATATATTTTCGTTTGCATTTACAAGCTCTTCCATTTCAATTTTAACGTTCTTATTTCTTTGTTTATACGGCAGTGGTTCTTCCCTCAATACACCTTCATCACTTGTATAAGTATATAATGTTTTTCCATCACTAACTGTATAAGCATCATATACTTCTGTTTGAGAAGTCTCATAGAACTTTTGCTTAGTTAAATCTAAGCCGAACTCCGTAGATAACGTATAGTCTTCTCCAGAAACTTCTACACCACCCTCCAATGTGTCGTAGTAATTTATAGAGTTAAAAACTCTATCTAGTAGTTCTTCTTTGCCATCTATAGGATCTATAACAGCATCGCTACTTTTTATATTTTCTTTTTGGGGATCCATTTTTGTTTCTTCTGTATCTTCTATTCCTACGTTACTGTTAAAAATCAGAATGCATGCAACAGTTATAGCAGCAAGTATAGAAAAAATAGGGAATAATTTGTTGTCAGATTTAGTTTTAGTACTGATTTCATTCAAACTGTTCCATTCTTCAAAAGTTATCTTTACATTATCCAGATCTTTCTCCAATGCCTTTTTTATTTGTTGGTCAATTTTCATAATCTACATCCTTCCCCTCTAGTTTTCTCTTAAGCGTATCCCGGGCTCTAAAAAGTCTTGTCTTAACCGTGTTCTGTTTAATTTCTAAAATTTGAGCAATCTCATCAATGCCATATTCCTTGTAGTAATAAAGCAAGATAACATCCTTTTGTTTGATAGGAAGTTGGTCAATTTGCTTATTAATTTCCGTATCTCTTTCCGTTTGTAATGCACTATATTCAGGGGTGAATGTTGAGGCTTTTTCACTAATAGGACCTAAGACCGTTCTCTTTACATATGATTTTTTTAAATAGTCCTTACTTTTATTAATCGCTATTCTTATTAGCCACGTTTTGTAACTGGATTTATGTTTAAATGAACGAAGTTTTTTGAAACAAGAAACAAAGGTATCTTGAAGAACATCTTCTGCCATCATCGGATCTTTTATATAGAAATAGATTATTCTTTTTATTTCTTCAGAGTATGTAAGAATTAACTTGTGAAACAAGTCTTGATGACTTAATTTATTGAATTCATTTTCTTCCTGAATCTGCATCGTTCTTCTCCTTTTTTTCGACTTCAATTATTAGACGACTGTAGGTTTGCTTAGGTTCTCATAAAATAAAGGTAGAACAAAATAATGTTCTACCTTTACACCTACAGTTCGTATTCTTTAAAATTTTTCAAATCTCTTACACCACATTCTCTTTTTCCGGAATCCTCAACCCGAAGGTATCTGCGGTTATTTTATTCGCTTTTTTTAGCCTTCTTAATTTGGGATGAGAAAACCAAATAATAGATATGAAAAGAGCTCCTACACCTGTACCTATAAATATAATTTGGCTTTCTATTACAGTTGCAAGATATCCGCCAGTCAGAGAGCCTATTGGCATCGTAAGAGCACTACTGCTATACATAACGGAATGGACTCGACCTAATAATCGATTCGGAATAATGGATTGACTAATACCCGCAAATAACACGTTCACTGCCCCGATCGGTATCCAAGCTAACCCAAACAATATCGAAGTGAAAATGGGGGATGCTACAAAGCCAGCACCTGACCACGAAATTGCTCCTAAAGTAAAGCATATAATTGTTGTTCGACCAATGTTCATTTTCCCTAACAGCGAACCTAAAAGAGCTCCCATTAAGGATCCTGATGATAAGGATGTTAATAATATCCCGTAGGTAGTGGCACCTCCTAGCTGTTCTGAAAATGTCGGTAGAATCGCCATTACGATGCCAATAGTAAAGTTTGTTAACATGGAGCCTACCATCATAGCCCAAAACAGGGAATGGAATACAATCCCAATTCCTTCTTTCAGCTCTTTAAAATACGTACTTACTACAACAGAAATCTTCTGTTTTGGTTTCTCCTCATTTTCATTAGTATCCTTTCTAATTGCTACTTTAACGAAGGAAAAGAGAATAGCAGCTATAGCAAATGTAAATGAATCTATCAAGTAAATCGTGATAGCACCAAAGAATGTGACAATCAATCCTGATATAGCGTTAAACAAAAGATCGACGCCTTGATATGCAAAAGCAAATAAAGAGTTTCCTTTTATTAATTCCTCTTTTTCTAAGATTAGCGCTAGAGCTTTTGTTTGTGTAGGATAGGCAAATTGCTCGATAAAAGCTATAATCGGCATTACTGTGAGAATTAAGCCAATGCTTAGGAAGTCTAAATAATAGGCAACTGGTATAATTAAGATTAGGATAGCCTGAAAAGATTGCGTTGTTACTAATGTTTTTCGGACTTTCCATTTATCTATAAATGGGCCCGTGAGAATGTTGGTCGTTGCATACCTTATGTTAACATCTTATTTAAAAATTTATCTTCTACTTTTATATATCAAGTAAACTGATTTAAAATTCTCCCGACAAACTCTTTAACTATTGAAATAAATTATGATTGACTGTTCAATATCCGTTGCACTTATTAATCATGTATTGTGAAAATGTATTTAACCTTTCCTCTTTGCTTTTGGAACTTACCATAAATACTTTTCGTTTGGGAATTGCTGTTCGGGGAGTGAAAGGTATTCGAAAAATCAGGTTTTCTCTTTCATACTTTTCAACTATGCTCTCGAACATAAATCCAATACCTTCTCCATTCAATATAAGACGAACAGCAACTCCTGTATGATCAACTCTGTATCGCATTGTTTCATGCTTTCCTATCTCCATCTCAAACCATTCAGAGAACTCTGTCCCCCAATTATAATGAATAAAAGGAATGTTTTTTATATCCTCAGATGTTACTGAACCTAGTTTTTCTACTAACTGTGCTGAGCCTACTAAAACTATCGGTTCTTCTCTAATGGTATAGATGTTATACAAAGATGAATAAGAAGGGTTATACACAAACCCAACATCTATTAGACCATATTGGATTTTCTCTATAATATCTTTTGAATGTCCAGTAATTAAACGTATCGCTGTTTCGGGATTACAAGATTGATAGCTATTAATTTGGTCAAAAATTTGAGTATCCCAAAGTGAATTCATTCCGCCTATTACCAAATTATTGTTGAAGTTTGATTTAATCCTTGTAGTCTTGATTCCTTCATTCATTATTTCTAATGTTTGAATGGCATAAGCCAAAAACGTCTTTCCCGCATTAGTTATTTCTACATTACGAGTTTTCCTAATGAATAGTGTTTCTCCAACTTCCTCTTCCAACAATTTTATTCTTGCCGTAACGGTTGATTGAACAACATTCATTTCCTCTGCTGTTCTTGTGAAGTTCTTATTGTTAGCAAGAGAGACAAATGTTTTTAATTGCTCAAAATCCAAACCTTCCACCTCCTATTAATTAATTTTTTTGATTAATATAATCGAAATAATTCGTTTCTATAATTATTGTTTTTTAATTACTATTGATTATAGGAGGATTCATATGACTAAGCAAACGTACATTCTAGCATTTCTTATATTCCTTTTATCAACTGGCGGTTATACAGCAATGCCTTTATTTCCTTTGCTAACAGATATTCACAGCATTAACCTTACACAAGCAAGTACATTAACTGCGATTTATATTTTTTCTCAAAAAGCAACCCCTTTTCTACTTGGCCCACTTGGGGACTACTATGGATATAAACGGATATCTGTTTTAGGTGAAATGATAAGAGGCATAGGGTTCATCGGTGTAGGCTGTGTATCCAACTACTATTTTTTAATAGCCTGTTCTTCTTTGGCTGGTTTAGGAGGAGGATTTGCAGGCCCATCTTTACAGTCACTTATTATGAAAAGCTCGAAATACGAAGAAAGAGCTAAAGTTTCTTCTTTAAGAGCAAGTGCCACTAATGCTGGACTATTGTTGGGGCCTATCTTATCAGGTGTAGTAATAATGACTGGAAAGTTAAGTTTTGTTTTTATTTTGGCTGGGATTCTATATCTTTTAGGATCTTTTTTATTAGTCTTATTCATTAATTCTTCTATACAAACTTCAAAAATCGGGAAAATCTCTCTTCAGCACGTAACAGAAATTCTTCAAAATAAAAGCTTTACACACTTATTGACTTTTATGCTTATGTTTTATGTTTTATTTGCACAGTTATTTGTAACTTTACCAGAATACGCTAAGCAATTTACAGATCAGATTCAAACATTGTTTCTAATTAATGGAATAACGGGTTTAGTTCTACAATATCCAGCAGGACTATTAGTGAGTAAATATATCAAACCAAAATTCTTCATAACACTTGGTATTACATCCATCTTTTTATCCTTTCTCACATTATTTTTATTGCATAATTATATAGCATTATTCGTGGCCATTATCTTATTTACTATTGGAGAAATTATCATCTTACCTATTATGGAAACATCTATTGCAAACCACTCTGATAAATCTGGGAATATGGGTCTCTATTTTGGAGTTAGCAAATTATCTGATGGAATCGGCAGACCATTAGGTAGCGTATTAGGTGGATGGCTACTTTATAGTTTACAACCGTCTTTCGTCTGGTTCATTTTTTCTGTCTTCTCCATTGCTATTCTTTTTTATTACTTACTATTTTTAAAAATGGAAACCTAACAGGAGAACAATAGTAAAAATTACCAAGAGTGTTATTAGGTTTTGTGGGTAAGTAACTAATCTCCCTTTGTTTAACGATAAAAGTCACTTTCATACTTTAAAAGATTCCCCCAAAATAATTAACCAATGCGATTCACCTATAAATATTAAGAATTATTTCCTTTCGGGGTATGGATGTTTTGCTTAACTCACTAACATAAAAATTCAATTCATAAGGGACATATTGTGGCATAACATTAAATCCATTTTTGTTTATATCTATAATTCCATATCGAGCAAAAGGCTCATTAAAACAGCCAAGTGAGCCAGGGTTAAAGAAAGTTTTATTATTACAAATAAAATGGTGTGTGCTATGATCGTGTCCAAAACAAACCAATGAAAAGATACTTATTCCGTCTATAACAGAAAAATTCTTTTGTGAAGGCATACCTGTTAAATCAAAAGGGTCTTCACTTATATGATCTTCGTTAAAGGATTGTTTCATTGGATAATGTATTAGATGTAGGTTATGTTCATGGATAGTAGGATTTAATATACGGGGAAGGTTTTCCAAATTAGAAATATGTTCCTTCTTTAATCTTGCTGCAATCCATTCGTGGTGTGGTTTAACGTTGATTCGACTCTCGGGGTAAGGTTCATTGTTGAGAAGTGCTAAGACCGATTCATCATGATTTCCTGTAATCATTTTAACATTATTTCTTTCGAATAAAACATCTAAAACTTCATTGGAAAATGGCCCTATTCCAATCATGTCACCAAGGCAATATATTTTTCTTTAATATCTTTTAACACCGCATTTAATGCGTAAATATTCCCATGTATGTCCGAAATTATTGCAACCCTGTACATTTCCACACTATCAACTATACATACGAAGCCACTTTTCATTAACTCCCCCATAAGTCAATGAGCTTTCTACTAAACAGCCACACTTGTAAATATTGTGTCACAAAAGCCATTAAAAAGTTATCAATACTCCCGCTTTGTCATCAGACTTTTTAAACCTCGGATATTTCAAACCTCAGGATCGGATTCTACAATCTCAATTAAGTCATCCATATACCGTTTAATCCCTTTAGAAGAAATGCTGTAGGCCAGATAATCCCAATAACTTTCACTTCTTGGCACACATTCTTTTGGAAGAAATAATCCATCTGTAATTATAATAAGGTGCTTTTATCCATTTTTGTTGATTTTCCAATGTTCAGTAAATTTAATAGCATCTTCCTCACCATTTAATACTCCATATCCCTTAGAGGTTTGCTTTCCTTCCTATTGGAGATTAGTATATCTTTCACGATTTTCATTAGTTCTTCTCAACTGGGTAATCGGTATGAAAATCTGTATCACTAACGTACCTGTTAGTTGAAATTTTAACTCTTAATTTGAGATTATTTTTACGTACATGCCTCTCGTTGCTTTTTCATATGCTCTATTGTTCATCTCTTTAACTTTGTCGGAAAGGACGGATGCTCTAATCAACTTATTTCCAGAAAGAATTGAAGGATCTATTAGTCTTACCTTATTTTTACGGTATAAATCGTAATCTACTGAATCTTCTACTACCTTTACATTTTGATGTATATTCCCTAATAGTATTTGTATTTCTTCGCTTTTTGATTTTTTTAATTTTTGAATAAGCCCATTATCATCTTTAAGAAAATCGTTAAAGTAAATAACTTTATTATCCAATGCCACTTTCAATGTTTTTGCTAAAATATCATAGCCATATATATTTAATGGATCCATGAAGAAGTCTATTACTTCTTTATAATACGTATTAACAAACCATTCAGTAATTTCAATGTTTTGAAGATACATTTTCCCATCATCTACAGTTAAATCACTTAAGAATTTGTGAACATCCCGTAGCGATATCTGTCCATATTCAAACATATCCCGCAATGTATAGTCTACCCTATCTGCACATAATTCGGGTGCTGGTTGTTCAAGTATTGTCCACTTTTTATCATCAGGCAATATATCTTCATATTTGTAACCATACTTCTTCAAAATAGTAGGAATTTCAGAATTCTTAATAACGGAATTATAAATTGTTTCATGATAGTCCTCATTTTTATTATCAAGCACAAAATCAATCACATGGGAAAATGCTGTATGGGATACATCATGTAACAATCCTGCGATTTGTTCCTCTATGGAACCACCGAGTTTTTTAATCAAAAGCATAACTCCTATTGAATGTTCGAATCGAGTTACATTCCATTTTCCATTAACTAAGTAGCTTGCTCCCCCCTGATGAATACCCTTTAACCTCTGTACTGGTTTACTTAAAACTAATTCTTCTAATACCTTATCTACTTCAAACTCTCCGTACAGTTTATCTAAAATAATCAAACGCTTTCCCCCTCGCTTTAAAAACACGAACATATTTAAGGAACTGTGCCTTATATTCATTAGTTCATCAAAAAATTACTTCGCCTTCTTTTTGGTTCTTTCCTGTTTTTGTTTTAATAATCTTGATTTCAGACAACAGAATAATTTTTTCAGCTGCTAAGTATACGTTTCAATATATCATTTTGTGCCATATCATAAGTCAATACTGTTTCTCCATCAACTCCAATTAACTTCCAGTAAATCGTCAACTATCTGTAGATAAGATAAACATAACTACTCTTCCTCATCTTCAAATTAATAATTAAATTATATGAAATAATAACTAACAGTGATTTCACATTTACATTAATTAGCACCCCTTTTCAAATTACCTTAACCCTTGCCCTCTACCATGTCCTTTAAAACTAAGTTTTACAAAGTCCCTTCCCTCGCTTCAGCTAAGTTTTTCAAAGGAAAGCACTATTGCTTCAGACGAAAATCATGTGATGAATATTGAGAAATGAGACTAAGATTTACAAAGCACAATGAGATTAAGGAGATCGGATGGAGTTTTTCAGACTTTTCTTCACGATTTCTAATCCCCATCACCTATATCTATCTCCCTATTACTTTCTTCTTCCCTCTCCAAATCCACCTTCCCCCCTTCTCCGCCAACGCTTCACCCACTCTTCTCAATGTTATTATGTTCTTCCCCCAAAACTTCCATTTCCGCCCTCTTTTTTTACGTTCTAGCTTGTATCGAATATTCGGACAATGTTAAATAGATGTTCCCTGAACGGGAACAGAGATAAGAAAAAATTATGAAATAAGAGCCACAAAAACCCTCTTCTCTCAACACCCACTTTGTTCTATCGAACGTTATAGAAAAAGGTATAAAAAACAAACGAACACACTATAACCCTATCAAACAAGGTGTTGGGGGAATATTGGCCAAAAGAAAAGGACTGAACCCCTATTGGATCCAGCCCGAATTTTATATTGTTTTTTTCAAAAAACGATTGATTTACATAACGGTCTGCCTGCTCTTTTTCTTCTCTCTTCCATCCGCTCCGGATACCAACTATTTAGCAGTGGGTACCGACTTTTTAGCTTGGGGAAGTGGAAAGTAACAGGGACATAACATTAGATTAACTGCATATATACTTTTATTCCACCGTAACCGACTTCGCCAAGTTCCTTGGCTTATCAACATCACAATCGCGGTGAAGCGCTGCATAGTAAGAAAGCAATTGCATTGGTACGACACTTACAAGGGGTGTTAATAGCTCATGAACGTGAGGTAATACGAAAGTATCTCCTTCTTGTTCTAAGCCCTCCATACTAATGATGCAAGTGTTTGCTCCGCGAGCCGCTACTTCCTGCACGTTTCCGCGGATGGATAAGTTTACATTTCCTACTGTTGCAAGTGCGATAACTGGAGTTCCTTCTTCGATAAGCGCGATAGTACCGTGCTTTAATTCTCCTCCAGCAAAGCCTTCCGCTTGGATATAAGAAATCTCTTTCAATTTTAATGCCGCTTCTTGCACGACATTATAATCAGAGCTTCTTCCGATAAAGAATGCATTTCTTGTTTCGGCGAAGAAGTCTTTTGCAATTTGTTCGAATGTTTCTTTTTGATCGGTTAAGCTTTCCATCACACTTGCTACAATCGCAAGCTCTTGTAATGGATCAAAGCTGAAATCAAGGCTTTTTGCTTTCGCTGTGTCTACTGCAAGAATCGCTAGAACTGCGATTTGTGCAGTATAAGCTTTTGTAGAAGCTACTGCGATTTCTGGCCCTGCATGTAAGTGTAACGTGTAATCTGCTTCACGAGAAAGGGTGGATCCCGGAACGTTTGTAATCGTTAACGCTGGGTGACCCAATTCTTTTGTTTGGACTAATACGGAACGGCTATCTGCTGTTTCTCCACTTTGTGAAATAAAGATAAATAGTGGTTTTTCAGATAACAATGGCATGTTATAAGAGAACTCACTTGCCACATGTACTTCCACTGGAATTTGGGCAATTTTCTCGATGAATTCTTTGCCTACAAGTCCAGCGTGGTAACTCGTTCCTGCTGCGATAATGTAAATGCGGTCCGCACCTAACATGGCTTTACGAACATTCGCATCTAATTTAATCTCATCATTTTCATCTTGATACTCTTGGATAATTTTTCGCATTACAAAAGGCTGCTCATCAATTTCCTTAAGCATAAAGTGTGGATAGGTACCTTTTTCGGTATCTGTTGCATCGATTTCTGCTGTAAATGGCTCACGCTCTACAACGGTTCCATCTAATTGTTGTAACTCAACATTCGTGCGTTTTACGATAACAACTTCTTTGTCGTGTAGCTCCATATATTGATTCGTAACTCTTAATGTTGCCATAGAGTCACTAGCGACTAGGTTGAAATTATCACCAAGCCCTACAAGAAGTGGACTTTTGTTTTTTGCTACATAGATGGTTTCTGAATCTTCTGCATCGATTAATGCAACAGCATAAGAACCGTGTAAAAGAGACACTGCTTTCCGGAACGCAGCGGTTACGTCGTTTAACTCATTGTTCAATGTTTCAATTAACTGAACGATAACCTCTGTATCTGTTTCACTCACAAGGTTAACATTGGCAAGGTATTCATTGCGTAATTGTACATAGTTTTCGATAACACCATTATGAACAATAGTAAATCTGCCAGACGCGCTTTGGTGCGGGTGAGCATTCTCTTCACTAGGTGCTCCGTGTGTCGCCCAACGAGTGTGACCAATTCCCATCGTTGCAAAGGTATCATCTTGACCTACTTTTTCACGTAAGTTTGCAATACGTCCTTTTACTTTGAATACATCTACTCCGTTATCTGTTAACGTTGCAATTCCTGCAGAGTCATATCCACGGTATTCTAATTTTTCAAGTCCGTTTAATAAAATATCTTTTGTATCCTGTTGTCCAATATATCCTACAATTCCACACATATCGTTATTTCCTCCTTAAAATAAGGGGCAAATAAACGATCCATTCTATAGTTATCTGGGGCGCTCATTTGCCCCTTTCTCATGGGTGTACACCTAGTGCTTTTATTCCTGTCGAAAGAGTCGCCTCTTTGTTTTCGAATAAAAACGTAACGGTTGAGATGTGTGCAACCGGGAGGCATCCGCCGAATTTCTCGATAAACCTCCACCTCGTCAACTGTATTCCACCGAACGGAATATAGTTCAGGCGCTTTTTAGTTACTTTTTACTTCGATCCACCTTTCTATTCTTGAATCAAGCTATCCCTCATTCTTTACTACTCTTTAGTCGTTAAAAATGTGCAAAGAATAGGGAACTCCCTTATTTTACTCGACAAAGGAGTATTTTGACAATATATTTTTTTACTCTGTAAAAATATTGTAACCATCTGTCAGAATGATTGGGATACCTTAATACTATAAAAATATGCGTGAGCAGAGATAGATGTGCTGCTCACGCATGTACTTTTATTCGTTATACAGTTCCAATTTCTTTAATAATTACATCAACGACACGATCCACATACTGGTGGCATGCCTCTTCGGTTGGTGCTTCTACCATGACACGAACGAGCGGTTCTGTACCAGATGGTCGAACTAATACACGCCCTTGTCCTTCCATTTCTTTTTCCACTTGTTCAATTTCCGCTTTTACTTTTGGATGAACGAGAGCTTCCTTCTTATCGGCTACTCGTACATTTTTTAATACTTGGGGGAACTTCTCCATTTCACTAGCTAGCTCTGACAAGGTTTTTCCTGTTTCTTTTAACACATTCACTAGCTGAAGGGCGGTTAGCATTCCATCCCCTGTTGTAATGTAATCAAGGAAAATGATATGACCGGACTGTTCTCCTCCTAGATTATATCCTCCGCGACGCATTTCCTCCATGACGTAACGATCTCCAACAGCCGTCTTATTACTCTTCATTCCGTTTGCCTCTAATGCTTTGTAAAAGCCAATATTACTCATAACGGTTGAAACCACGGTATTATGGCGTAACAGACCTTTATCGTTTAAGAACTTACCACAAATGAACATGATTTGATCGCCATCCACGATGTTTCCTTTTTCATCGACTGCAATTAAACGATCGCCATCTCCGTCAAACGCAAGCCCAATATCCGCTTCTTTTTCTAGCACAAAAGCTTGCATCGTCTCTGGATGTGTAGAACCAACCCCATCGTTTATGTTCAATCCGTCTGGGGAAGTACCAATTGTAGAGATATCCGCATCCAGATCCGCAAATAAATGTGGAGCTAAAGAAGATGTCGCACCGTGTGCACAATCCAATGCTATATGTATGCCCGTAAATTCATTATCAACAGATTGTTTCAAGTATTGAAGATACTTTTGGCCACCTTCAAAATAGTCGCTTATTTGACCAATGTCTCCTCCTATCGGTCGTGGTAGCGTGTCTTCATCCATGTCCAATAAGTCTTCAATTTCTTTTTCCTGCTCATCCGTCAGCTTGAATCCATCAGGCCCGAAAAATTTAATTCCATTGTCTTCAACAGGGTTATGTGAAGCTGAAATCATTACACCGGCTTCTGCACTCATTGCTTTCGTCAAGAAGGCAACCCCAGGAGTGGAAATTACGCCTAAGCGCATAACCTCTGCCCCTATGGATAAAAGACCTGCGGCTAGCGCACCTTCTAACATATTGCCTGATATTCTTGTATCTCGTCCTATTAAAACTTTCGGTTTTTCCGTATGTTTGGTTAGGACATAACCACCAAATCTACCTAGTTTAAAAGCAAGCTCTGGTGTTAACTCTTTATTTGCTATTCCTCTGACTCCGTCAGTCCCGAAATATTTTCCCATGATGTAACCTCTCCTTTACTTCCTTCTGCTTAGGTGAATGATGGTAGTCACCATCCACACTAATCTTCTCTTATACGCACGACCGCTTGGTCAGTCTCGGATTTCCATTGCACATTCTTTGGACCGTCAAACGTGATTGGTAATTCATATTCTCCTGCATCCCGATTTGATACATTGATGGATAGACTTAATTGAGTTTTATCTAAGTCATTGATGATATCTTCCGGTCCCAAAACCGTAATGTCCAATTGATTACTAGTAGGCTCAACGAATGACAGTGAAAGGCCATCCTGCAAATTTTTTACATCGATAGGTACATTTGAAAAACTCTTCTCGATGGTACGATCGACATCAATTTTAACTTTTACTTTTTCTGGTGAAATTCTTCGCATTGCATCAGTACGCTTAATTTCGACCTCAACCGTTGTATCTTTCTCTATTTTAGACAAGTCGATTTCCTCTGTTGTAAGTTCAGACAAGTCCTCTAAATAATCTTCAGCAGCAAAAATAGTAGCTGCCTCCGGCTCAACAGAGATGTTTTTCATGGTCACGCCTTCCGATAATTCTCCTGTCGTCGTTGCCCGGATAGGAACTTCTTTATTAGGGTTCTTTACATCAACAGAAACCTCCACGGTCTCTGGCTCTTTTAAGACAGATAATTCATTTCCTTGACTATCATATACTTTAACTGGTACTTCTCGATTTACAATTGGCTCGTCCAATTCAGCTACATCAACAAATACCTTCACAATTGCAATTTGGTCGACAACACTTTTTGCACTTGTGATACGAACTGTCTTAGGATCAACAGTTGCTTCAGCCAGTTCAAAACCTGCTTCGATTTGTTCTGTATTCAAATAGTCGATAGAAATATTAAATTCTTCTGTCGCTTTTTCTTCGATCACGACTTCTACGCTGTTAGGTTCAATATAAACATTTAAACCATCTGATATACCTGAATGCTGCATTTTTACGGTATGGGTCCCAGGCTCTAGCCCTTCTAAGTCTACATACACATCAAAGTTTTGCTGAATAGCAGCTGGTTGTAATTCGTCCGTAGGTCCCTCTAGTGTAACGGTTACAGTTTGAGGGACGCCACTTACGACATATTTTTCATTATCAATTTTGATATCGACAGGTACATCTTCAATTTTTTGTGTTTGCTCAGATCCGCCAAAAAACGGGCCATCAAATCGATCGGCTTCGTTAGCATTTTCATCTAAACTTACTGAAACATATAGTAATAAAGCCAATGCTAAGGAAACAATTTGAATCGCCCATCGGCTTTTAAACCAATTATCCATTTTTTCTTCCCCTCCAATTCCAGCCTTTTGAGGTAGGGGCTTTAATCGTTTTATTTAACTCGTTCCGTAATAATTCAACGAGTGTATCCTGGTCTATATTTCTATGTAGTTCTCCGTTTTTAGTGCATGATATATGACCAGTTTCCTCGGAAACGACAATCGTTAAGGCATCCGTTACTTCACTTATTCCCATCGCAGCACGGTGTCGTGTTCCAAGTTCCTTAGAAATAAACGGACTCTCGGATAATGGTAGGTAGCATGCTGCTGCTACAATCTCTTCTTTATTTAGAATTACCGCCCCGTCATGTAAAGGAGTATTCGGTATAAAAATATTTGTCAACAACTCACTCGTTAATTGACCCTTGATTGGAATTCCCGTCTCGATATAGTCTCCAAGAGCTGTATCTCTTTCAATCGTAATTAACGCACCTATTCTTCTTTTTGCCATATAATTACAAGATTTCGTAATCGCTTCAATATTTCGGTTGAGGATTTCTTCTTCTGACTTCGTATTTCGAGCAAAGAAGCTACCTCTACCTAGTTGCTCCAATGCTCTTCTCAGCTCGGGCTGGAAAAGGATAATAATAACGATAAACCCCCAGCGAATAGCTTGGTACATTAGCCAATTTACCGTAGTCAAATTAAATATCCCACTCAAAAACCAGACTCCTAAAACAACAAATATTCCTTTAAGAAGCTGGATCGCTTTTGTTCCTCTAATCAATACAATTAATTTATATAGAACATACCAGACAAGGGCAATATCGACACCTATTCTAAGTAAATCTAATAGATCCAAACCCCCATCAAACAGCATGGTTACACTTCCTTTTAAGCATGGTTTCCTCTTCCTATTCTATGATAATATGTTGAAATAGCTGGAGAACAAATTCCAACACCATTTAAACATTCGTTATAAGTATGACTTTTCCTATTATACCATAATAATATCCTATACAATAATGAGAGGATATATCACGAAGGAAAGAGAATTCATTATGCAAAAAGAAAGAACCTTTGCAGGATAGCAAAGGTTTTAGGTGGAACTATTTAAAAGGAAAATACACTTTCCGCAAAATCCTTTATATGATACCACATCCACTCAAATACTTGATTAATCTGTTTAATTTCTCCCGTTACTTGACCTGCAGAGGCCATTAGATGGTCCCCATTTATAACGGTAACGTTACCGTTAACCTTTCCTTGAATATCTATATCGAGATTTTTCACCTTCAAATCTCCATCAACCGTAACGCCTTCTGGAACAATTACTGTCCCGTCTTGAATAATGAGGTTTTCTTTATTCGATACAAATACTTGACCATCAGCATCCCACATGGAAAATGCACTACTAAACATTAGGATGAAGAAAATGGCAGCAGCCGTAATGACTGGATGTGCTCGAAACCATCTCATATAGCTAACCCGTTTCTTTTCTTTCGGAAGATTATCCATTACCTTTGCTGTAAAATTGGACGGTGCTTGAATCGTACTAGTGCTCTCTAACAAAGTTACCGTCCGTTTTAAATCATGAAAATGATGTTGGCATTTTTCACAGGTTTGCAAGTGAGCGCGAAGTTCTTGTTCTTCTTTTTGACTTAACTCTCGGTCTAAATATTTGTGCATAAGCTTAATAGCTTCTTTATTGCATTCCACGGTATTCACACTCCTTTACACACTACGAAGCCTTTTTTTCAGCGCTTCTCGGCCACGATGTATTCTAGTTTTAACTGTGCCAACTGGTATATCTAGAATTTCACTAATTTCCAACAAAGACAACTCATCTAAATATCTTAATGCGATAACACTTCGATACTTAGGAGGTAAAGCCATAATCTCATTTTGGATATACGTTTGCATTTCAAGACTCTCTAGTTCTTCTTCTGGCAAGGGTTGATCGGAGGATAACTGGGAATACATATCCAATCCTTCCGTCCCTTTTACTTCGGCATCCAAATAGTAATCTGGCTTCTTTTTTCGAATACGGTCAATCGAAACATTCGTTGCAATACGGTATAGCCAGGTAGAAAACTTCTTCGTACTATCAAAGGATTGTATATTTACAAACGCCCTTATGAAAGCTTCCTGTGCTAAATCCTCTGCTTCATGCTTGTTCCCGATCATACGAAAACATATTTGGTAGACTTTATTTTGATAAAAGGTTACCACATCCTCAAATGCAGCATGATCCCCTTTTTTAACCTGTTTTATCTTTTGCTTTATAACGGTTTCCATCTAATTTATACCTCCGCTAATACTTGCGGTCCACTGCTATACGATTGACAGACCGATAAGGTTTCATTTGCGTAGTAATTTTTTTGATAGAGTATTTTTAGTGTTTTTCCTTTAGAGGAAATGTTTATTTCTAGGCTGTGTAGGGTAAATCTCTACCAAGTTCCATTATATCAGTTTAGGAGGTAATCATGGATTATAAATTGCAACTTATGGAAAAAATTGAGAAAAGCAGACAAGAAATGATTTCTTTAAGTCAGTACCAAGACTTGACCTCTGAACCTGTTGTTACAGCAATTACACGTCTCGATTACCTAATCTCTGAATTTCAAAGAGTTTATTAAGCATGAATATATAGAACTCCCTTGCCGTAATAGCGACAAGGGAGTTTTTTTGTTTATTTTAATTTTTCTCCAAATAAAGAACCCATTAAGCCAACTGCTAAGGATGCTGTTTTGTTTTTCTCATCAAGAATTGGATTTACTTCCACAAATTCTGCAGAGGTAATAATATCTGATTCGGACAACATTTCCATAGCTAGATGGCTTTCTCTGTAGGAAAGTCCCCCGATTACCGGAGTACCAACCCCAGGTGCTTCGTTAGGATCTAAGCCATCTAAGTCTAAACTTAAATGCACGCCATCTGTTTTCCCCTTGAAAGATTCGATGACTTCAGACATTACCTTAGCCATACCCATTCGATCAATCTCGTGCATGCTATACACGCGAATTCCTAGTTCATTTATCAATTCCTTTTCCCCATGATCTAATGAACGCGCACCGATAATAACAATATTTTCTGGCTTGATCTTTGGAGAATAACCTAAGATATTCGTTAATCGCTCATGACCAATGCCAATATTCACGGCTAGTGGCATCCCGTGAATATTCCCAGATGGAGATGTATCAGCTGAGTTTAAATCTCCATGTGCATCATACCAAATAACACCTAAGTTCTTATGATGTTTAGCAATGCCTGCCAGACTGCCAATCGCAATACTGTGATCCCCACCTAACACTAGTGGAAAGTTTCCGGCTTGAATTACTTCGTCCACTTTCTTTGCCAGTAGTTCATTTCCGTCAGCAACCTCGGATAGATTCTTCAATCGTTGGTTTGCTTGAAGCTCTTTTCGATCCGGACGAGAAATCTCAATATCACCGAGATCGTCTATTATGTAATTCAGTCGTTCTAGTCTTTCAATGACGCCAGCATATCGAATGGCACTTGGTCCCATATCCACCCCACGGCGATTTTGACCTAAGTCCATTGGTACTCCAATTATAGATAATTGCTTTTTCATAGAAAAACCTCCTTTATCTACTCTTATTGTAGACAAAAAAGGCAAAATGACTCAACTTAACATGATATTGCATATATATACGATATTTATTTTTTATAATAAAAAATGATTCTCTTTTAAGAATCATATATGGTGGAGCCTAGCGGGATCGAACCGCTGACCTCCTGCGTGCAAAGCAGGCGCTCTCCCAGCTGAGCTAAGGCCCCCTATAAAGTTAGAAAGTGAGCCATGCAGGATTCGAACCTGCGACCCTCTGATTAAAAGTCAGATGCTCTACCAACTGAGCTAATGGCTCATGACTCAAAAATAGCTTGTCCAAAAAACATAAAAAATGGCTGGGCTAGCTGGATTCGAACCAGCGCATGACGGTACCAAAAAACCGTTGCCTTACCGCTTGGCTATAGCCCAATAAAAAAGAGTGCTAAATTAGGCACTATTTAAATTTGATGCTATGTAAATGGTGGAGGGAGTAGGACTCGAACCTACGAACCCGATGGGAGCGGATTTACAGTCCGCCGCGTTTGGCCAACTTCGCTATCCCTCCGAGATTATAACCATTGAGATATCATTTATATTTATCTTATGCAAAACATAATAAAATGGTGCCGGCCAGAGGACTTGAACCCCCAACCTACTGATTACAAGTCAGTTGCGCTCTACCAATTGAGCTAGACCGGCATATGGTGGAGGATGCAGGGCTCGAACCTGCGACCCCCTGCTTGTAAGGCAGGTGCTCTCCCAGCTGAGCTAATCCTCCGCAGCACAGGATGTGCAAGTGCATGTGTTGCAACAGGACGTTGCGTACTTAACATGCCTTCCTTTATCCCTCTACTATTCTGGGTTATAACTATTAATGGTGACCCGTACGGGATTCGAACCCGTGTTACCGCCGTGAAAGGGCGGTGTCTTAACCACTTGACCAACGGGCCATTTTTAAAAAAGTTGACAGAGCTTCCAGCCGGACTTGAACCGGCGACCTCTTCCTTACCATGGAAGCGCTCTACCGACTGAGCTATGGAAGCAGATGGCTCCACAGGTAGGATTCGAACCTACGACCGATCGGTTAACAGCCGATTGCTCTACCACTGAGCTACTGTGGAATAATGTCAGTATAATACATACCTTGCTTCACAGAGCTGTTCGTTATTCCTAATGTGGAATGATGGTCAGCCTAGCGACGTCCTACTCTCGCAGGGGCAATGCCCCAACTACCATGGGCGCTGAAGAGCTTAACTTCTGTGTTCGGCATGGGAACAGGTGTGACCTCTTCGCTATCATCACTAGACCTTAAAATAATTTTATGGACCCCTGCATCTACCAGCTTATTCAGGATGCAGAATGCTTCGGGGTTACTCGTAGTCTATTCGGCGGAAGCGTTGCTCGCCGCTACCATCACTAGACCTTATAGAGTTTGTACCCTAAAAACTAGATAAGAGTTAGACAATCAAACGCTTAGACCAAATCAATCTAGCTACAACTCCCAGGTCCTCGCCGATATAAGCAATCTCACTCCAAGGCTGAAAGAACACAGCCTTTACGTAAGCTTACTTATACGGTCGGACCTAAACGGTCGTTTCCGCTTTATAAGTTTAGTTAAGTCCTCGATCGATTAGTATTCGTCAGCTACACATGTCACCATGCTTCCACCTCGAACCTATCAACCTCATCGTCTCTGAGGGATCTTACTCATTTAAAATGATGGGAAGTCTCATCTTGAGGGGGGCTTCATGCTTAGATGCTTTCAGCACTTATCCCTTCCACACGTAGCTACCCAGCTATGCTCCTGGCGGAACAACTGGTGCACCAGCGGTGTGTCCATCCCGGTCCTCTCGTACTAAGGACAGCTCCTCTCAAACTTCCAACGCCCACGACGGATAGGGACCGAACTGTCTCACGACGTTCTGAACCCAGCTCGCGTACCGCTTTAATGGGCGAACAGCCCAACCCTTGGGACCGACTACAGCCCCAGGATGCGATGAGCCGACATCGAGGTGCCAAACCTCCCCGTCGATGTGGACTCTTGGGGGAGATAAGCCTGTTATCCCCGGGGTAGCTTTTATCCGTTGAGCGATGGCCCTTCCATGCGGAACCACCGGATCACTAAGCCCGACTTTCGTCCCTGCTCGACTTGTAGGTCTCGCAGTCAAGCTCCCTTCTGCCTTTACACTCTTCGAATGATTTCCAACCATTCTGAGGGAACCTTTGGGCGCCTCCGTTACTCTTTGGGAGGCGACCGCCCCAGTCAAACTGCCCACCTGACACTGTCTCCGAACCGGATCACGGTCCTGGGTTAGAAGGTCCGTACAGCCAGGGTGGTATCCCACCAGCGCCTCCACCGAAGCTAGCGCTCCGGTTTCTCAGGCTCCCACCTATCCTGTACAAGCTGTACCAACATTCAATATCAGGCTACAGTAAAGCTCCACGGGGTCTTTCCGTCCTGTCGCGGGTAATGCGCATCTTCACGCATAGTATAATTTCACCGGGTCTCTCGTTGAGACAGTGCCCAAGTCGTTGCACCTTTCGTGCGGGTCGGAACTTACCCGACAAGGAATTTCGCTACCTTAGGACCGTTATAGTTACGGCCGCCGTTTACTGGGGCTTCGGTTCAACGCTTCGCCGAAGCTAACGCATCCCCTTAACCTTCCAGCACCGGGCAGGTGTCAGCCCCTATACTTCGCCTTTCGGCTTCGCAGAGACCTGTGTTTTTGCTAAACAGTCGCTTGGGCCTTTTCACTGCGGCTTCTCATGCAAGAAGCACCCCTTCTCCCGAAGTTACGGGGTCATTTTGCCGAGTTCCTTAACGAGAGTTCTCCCGATCACCTTAGGATTCTCTCCTCGCCTACCTGTGTCGGTTTGCGGTACAGGCACCTCTTTCCTCACTAGAGGCTTTTCTTGGCAGTGTGAAATCAGGAACTTCGGTACTATATTTCCCTCCCCATCACAGCTTGTGATTGCCAGACGGATTTGCCTATCTGACTCACTCACTGCTTGGACGCGCTCATCCAGCGGCGCGCTTTCCCTATCCTACTGCGTCCCCCCGTCGTTCAAACGGAAAGGAGGTGGTACAGGAATATCAACCTGTTGTCCATCGCCTACGCCTTTCGGCCTCGGCTTAGGTCCTGACTAACCCTGAGCGGACGAGCCTTCCTCAGGAAACCTTAGGCATTCGGTGAAGAAGATTCTCACTTCTTTTTCGCTACTCATACCGGCATTCTCACTTCTAAGCGCTCCACCAGTCCTTACGGTCTGACTTCGCTGCACTTAGAACGCTCTCCTACCATTGTTCGTAAGAACAATCCACAGCTTCGGTGATACGTTTAGCCCCGGTACATTTTCGGCGCAGAGTCACTCGACCAGTGAGCTATTACGCACTCTTTAAATGGTGGCTGCTTCTAAGCCAACATCCTGGTTGTCTAAGCAACTCCACATCCTTTTCCACTTAACGTATACTTGGGGACCTTAGCTGGTGGTCTGGGCTGTTTCCCTTTCGACTATGAACCTTATCACCCATAGTCTGACTCCCAAGATAAAGTAGCTGGCATTCGGAGTTTGACTGAATTCGGTAACCCGATGAGGGCCCCTAGTCCAATCAGTGCTCTACCTCCAGTACTCATTTCTTGAGGCTAGCCCTAAAGCTATTTCGGAGAGAACCAGCTATCTCCGTGTTCGATTGGCATTTCACCCCTACCCACACCTCATCCCCGCACTTTTCAACGTGCGTGGGTTCGGGCCTCCAGTCAGTGTTACCTGACCTTCACCCTGGACATGGGTAGATCACACGGTTTCGGGTCTACGACCCCTTACTACAACGCCCTATTCAGACTCGCTTTCGCTGCGGCTCCGTCTATACGACTTAACCTTGCAAGAGATCGTAACTCGCCGGTCCATTCTACAAAAGGTACGCCGTCACCCGTTAATGGGCTCCGACTACTTGTAGGCACACGGTTTCAGGTTCTCTTTCACTCCCCTCCCGGGGTGCTTTTCACCTTTCCCTCACGGTACTGGTTCACTATCGGTCACTAGGGAGTATTTAGCCTTGGGAGATGGTCCTCCCGGATTCCGACGGAATTTCACGTGTTCCGCCGTACTCAGGATCCACTCTGGAGGAAACAGTCTTTCGATTACAGGGCTCTTACCTTCTTCGGCTGATCGTTCCAGATCGATTCGTCTACACTATTTCTTTGTAACTCCGTATAGAGTGTCCTACAACCCCAGAAAGCAAGCTTTCTGGTTTGGGCTGTTTCCGTTTCGCTCGCCGCTACTCAGGAAATCGCATTTGCTTTCTCTTCCTCTGGGTACTAAGATGTTTCAGTTCCCCAGGTCTGCCTCCTATATCCTATGGATTCAGATATAGGTACTACTCCATTACGAGCAGTGGGTTTCCCCATTCGGAAATTCCCGGATCAACGCCTACGTACGGCTCCCCGAGACATATCGGTGTTCGTCCCGTCCTTCTTCGGCTCCTAGTGCCAAGGCATCCACCGTGCGCCCTTCTTCACTTAACTAATAGTCTGTGAAAAGACGTGGTCTTTACTAAAATTGATGTCTTGTTTAGTCTAGTTCCGGCTCCTAACTCTCCTGAGCAGTCGCCTTCACTTCCTAATACTCTTATCTAGTTTTCAAGGTACAATAAATTGTATGGTGGAGCCTAGCGGGATCGAACCGCTGACCTCCTGCGTGCAAAGCAGGCGCTCTCCCAGCTGAGCTAAGGCCCCGTATTTAGGATGGTGGGCCTGAGTGGACTCGAACCACCGACCTCACGCTTATCAGGCGTGCGCTCTAACCAGCTGAGCTACAGGCCCATCCTGAAAGGAATTTCAATTATAGGAAGGATTGATTTAATCCCTCAAAACTGAACCAAACAACCAAGTATGTCTCTGACCAGCTCCGAAGAGCTGGCTTCCGTTATCTTTCCTTAGAAAGGAGGTGATCCAGCCGCACCTTCCGATACGGCTACCTTGTTACGACTTCACCCCAATCATTGGCCCCACCTTCGGCGGCTGGCTCCTAAAAGGTTACCTCACCGACTTCGGGTGTTGCCAACTCTCGTGGTGTGACGGGCGGTGTGTACAAGGCCCGGGAACGTATTCACCGCGGCATGCTGATCCGCGATTACTAGCGATTCCGGCTTCATGTAGGCGAGTTGCAGCCTACAATCCGAACTGAGAATGGTTTTATGGGATTTGCTTCACCTCACGGCTTCGCTGCCCTTTGTACCATCCATTGTAGCACGTGTGTAGCCCAGGTCATAAGGGGCATGATGATTTGACGTCATCCCCACCTTCCTCCGGTTTGTCACCGGCAGTCACCTTAGAGTGCCCAACTAAATGCTGGCAACTAAGATCAAGGGTTGCGCTCGTTGCGGGACTTAACCCAACATCTCACGACACGAGCTGACGACAACCATGCACCACCTGTCACTCTGTCCCCGAAGGGAACGCCCTATCTCTAGGGTGGTCAGAGGATGTCAAGACCTGGTGGTTCTTCGCGTTGCTTCGAATTAAACCACATGCTCCACCGCTTGTGCGGGCCCCCGTCAATTCTTTTGAGTTTCAGCCTTGCGGCCGTACTCCCCAGGCGGAGTGCTTAATGCGTTAACTTCAGCACTAAGGGGCGGAAACCCCCTAACACCTAGCACTCATCGTTTACGGCGTGGACTACCAGGGTATCTAATCCTGTTCGCTCCCCACGCTTTCGCGCCTCAGCGTCAGTTACAGACCAGAGAGTCGCCTTCGCCACTGGTGTTCCTCCACATCTCTACGCATTTCACCGCTACACGTGGAATTCCACTCTCCTCTTCTGCACTCAAGTTCCCCAGTTTCCAATGACCCTCCACGGTTAAGCCGTGGGCTTTCACATCAGACTTAAGGAACCGCCTGCGCGCGCTTTACGCCCAATAATTCCGGACAACGCTTGCCCCCTACGTATTACCGCGGCTGCTGGCACGTAGTTAGCCGGGGCTTTCTCGTTAGGTACCGTCAAGGTACAAGCAGTTACTCTTGTACGTGTTCTTCCCTAACAACAGAACTTTACGATCCGAAAACCTTCATCGTTCACGCGGCGTTGCTCCGTCAGACTTTCGTCCATTGCGGAAGATTCCCTACTGCTGCCTCCCGTAGGAGTCTGGGCCGTGTCTCAGTCCCAGTGTGGCCGATCACCCTCTCAGGTCGGCTACGCATCGTTGCCTTGGTAGGCCGTTACCCTACCAACTAGCTAATGCGCCGCGGGTCCATCTATAAGTGACAGCAAAAGCCGCCTTTCAACTTTCTCCCATGCAGGAAAAAGTGTTATCCGGTATTAGCCCCGGTTTCCCGGAGTTATCCCAGTCTCATAGGCAGGTTACCCACGTGTTACTCACCCGTCCGCCGCTCGTTCCACTATCGTCACCCCGAAGGGGTCAGATAGCTTCCCGCGCTCGACTTGCATGTATTAGGCACGCCGCCAGCGTTCGTCCTGAGCCAAGATCAAACTCTCCAATAGATGACGCACACGGATGTGCTAATGCAGCTGTTGCGACAGGACGTCGCGAACTTAAGCTGTCTCATTGGTGTTTGCTCGCTCAATTTAAAAAGCTAGCTAAAATCTTACTTAACATACTGGTTGTTTTGTTCAGTTTTCAAGGATCAAATCTTTCGCTGTCGTTTTAGCGACGAAATATATCATATCACGACTTAAAAACTATGTCAACAATTTTTTAAAATAAATTGTTTAGATAATTTCTTAGCGCTTGTCTTACTCAACTGACAACAAAAAATAATATAGCATATACTAAAACTAATTTCAATAGTAAATTATCAAAAAACGATTGCTTTAGACAATTAATTTATATTTACGAAAGCAAAATAAAATAGAGTATATAACCACCACATTATATACTCTATTTAGCAACTATGTAATAGTTCAAAAAATGGTTACTTAAAGTTGCGTTTTTGAGGTACGTATTTTAAACACTCATTTTCATTTGCTACTCTGCGAAACAATTGAAACAACGTTTGGTATCTTTCTTTCATTGCCTGCCTTACTAATTGATCTATTCGTTTATCTTCCATATCCAACAATATTTCTTCAAGTTCTCTCTTTATTAAGTAAGAAAGTTCTTTTTTCTCCATGTCAGAAACAAGCATCCCTAACAATCCACTCACCCCTTATCAAAGGTTTCCATTCTATCTTGTACCAACTTTCCCACTTTTATTATGAGTAAAACGTAGTCATTTATTCATATTGGACAAACCGAATCATAAAATAAAGCAAGTCCATAAAAGGAGGGAGAGGTTTTGAGTCACTTTTATGTGTGGAGACCGGGGAAAATAAAGCGTTGGATGCTGACCATTATTGCCGCACTATTTACAGCATTATTTCTATGGATAGAAACAGACGGAGCATTTTCTGTTTTTTCTTCTAAGGAAGATCCAGCCGCTTTAAGTAAAGGAAGTGCGAAAGACCCCAATATTGCACTTACCTTTAATATTAGCTACGGAAACGAGAAAGTGGAGCCTATTTTAGAAAAACTAAGGAAGTATAAAGTAAAGGCCACATTTTTTGTAATTGGGGAATGGGCAGAACGCCACCCTAATCTTCTAAAAAAGATAACCGAGGATGGGCACGAACTTGGAATGATGGGGTATCGATACAAAAGTTATCTTAAAATGGAGCCAGAGCAAGTTAGAAAAGATTTGTCCTACGCTAGAGAAATTTTTTCAAAGCAAGGGTATAAGGACATAAAGTTACTACGGCCACCAAGTGGACATTTTAATAAAGAGATTCTAAAAATCGCAGAAGATCAAGGCTATAAAGTAGTTCAATGGTCTGTGAATCCGAATGATTGGGAAAACCCAGGGACACAAAAAATTATTGATACTGTTATGGGAAATACTCAGAAAGGGGATATCATCCTGATGCATGCCTCTGATTCAGTAAAACAAACACCAAAAGCCTTGGATACCATACTACCTGGTTTAAAGAACAAAGGATTTGAATATGTACATGTCTCCGAGCTAATTACTCGTGCTAATGCAAAATCTACATTAATTGAATAGGAACGAAAGAGCAGCCTATGACTGCTCTTTTTTCGTATCATTTAATTTGTGGAGAATGAGTAATTGATAGGTGTTATATAATAATAAAGGAACGATCATTAACCACGAATAATCACTTCCACTAGTACGAAGTCCAGGGACCCATTCTATAGATGTCACAACGACCATAAAGAAAAGAGCTGGGATAAAAGCATTTCGGTTAGTCTCATTTGCTTTCTTTGCAGAGACAACCCACCCATACACAAACAGAAATACAGCTACTGCTAAATATACAAGGATAGATGTTTCTCCATCTGATGCTTTATAGCGAAAATAAACTAGATCAAATAGCGTAAACAATATCAATAATGATTGAAGTGGTGCCCAAAATCCTTTTAACATACTTAAGCCAAGCTGATTAACCGTCAAGTAAGCAAAGAACCCCATCTGACTGACTAAACTAAACACTAAGCCTAGTCCAATAAAGAAAATTAGTACTCCTAATAACTGAAAGAGGTCTAATGGAGCCAAATATTCCATATATGTGGATGCTTGTACAAAAAAGCTTGTGATTAAAGTGGCTCCTGCCCCTAAGAATAAAGTACGTAAAAACATACGAACCCAATTGCGACTATTCAAGATTTTTTCCCCCTATCTTGCTGTCTTCCAATCGTATTTTATCATGAATCCTTTTATTTTACCTTTTCAAGCACATATTTTTTAGAATTGGACTCATATTAAAAGTATGACTCAACCTAAATTGAGGAGTTGAAAAGAATGAATAAACAACTTTGCCGCATGATCCTGTTCATTTCTTTTCTAATTTTAACAGCCTGTGGGGCCGGTGGTGGAGCAGCAAATGGCGAACAAGCTGATTATGATACGACCAAAAAAATGGTTACAGATATATTAAAAACAGATGAAGGAAAAAAGGCAATTACGGAAGTTTTGACAGATGGTGAAATGCAGCAAAAATATGTCATTGAATCGGATGTTGTGAAACAATCCATTACAGATGCCTTAACTTCAGACAAAGGGAAAGAATTCTGGTCCAAAATGTTTTCTGATCCTAAATTTGTGGAGGAATTCGGAAAAACACTTCAAGATCAACAAAAAGATATTATGAAATCCTTAATGGCAGATTCGGAATATCAAAAGAAAATGATGGATATTTTGAAGAATCCTGAAATGGAAGAGCAAATGATGAACGTACTAACGAGTCAAAAATTCCGTGAGAATTTGGAAAAAGTGATTCAAGAAACCATCGAAACTCCAGCATTCAAAGCCAAGGTTAGTGAAATTGTCCTTAAAGCTGCTGAGGAAATGAAAAAACCAGAGGAAAAAAGCGGTGGTGGTCAGAAAAAAGAGCAAGGTCAAGGGCAATAACGGATAACAAAAAAAGAAGAGCTGTTATTAGCTCTTCTTTTAAGTTTTACTCATAACTCGTTATAACTTTTTGAGCGATTTCCTTGAAAATCTCTCCTGTTGGATGATCCTCTTGATAAACAGAAGGAGCGAATACCCCTTCTTCTTTAAAAGGCTGCTGTAAAGGGAGCTGGCCGATGACACTCGTATTTAATACTTCTGCAAGCTTTTCTCCGCCGCCTTGTCCAAATACATACTCTTTTTCACCAGTCACTTTACTTTCAAAGTAAGCCATGTTTTCAATAACCCCAAGAATTTCATGCTCTGTTTGCAAGGCCATTTGACCCGCACGCGCTGCCACAAATGCTGCAGTTGGATGTGGGGTCGTGACGATTATTTCTTTAGAAGACGGAAGCATAGAATGAACATCTAACGCAATGTCTCCTGTACCCGGTGGTAAATCAAGAAGGAGGTAGTCAAGCTCTCCCCACTCTACTTCTTTAAAGAAGCTGGTTAGCATTTTTCCTAGCATTGGACCTCTCCAAATAATAGGGGAATTATCTTCTACGAAAAATCCCATGGAAATGACTTTTACTCCGAATCGTTCCACTGGAATGATTTTTTCGTTTTCAACTGCTGGCCGCTTCTCCACTCCCATCATATCAGGCACACTAAATCCGTAGATATCTGCGTCTACGATTCCTACTTTTTTACCTAGACGAGCTAGCGCCACTGCTAAGTTGACGGTTACCGTTGATTTCCCTACGCCACCTTTTCCACTAGCAATTGCCAAAAATTTCGTGTTGCCATCCAATAAAGTAGGTTGCTTCTCTTCCGTCGGTTGATAAGTGGCAATGACATCGTCTGGCAATTGTTCAAAACGAAGTCCTACTGTTGCCGCTCCTCCACGCTTCAGTACATTGACAACTTGCTGTTGGAGCTGCATTTGTTCACCCGTATTTGTTTGTCCAATTGCGAGCTTCACGCTTACATGCTTCTTGTCTTCTTTTATTGTAATTTCCTGTATGGCACCCGTTTTCTCGAAGGTAGTATGTAAAAACGGATCTTCTATTGGATTAAGGAGTTCTATTACTTGTTCCTTTGTAAGCAATTCGTTCACCATCCTTTAACGATGTTGTTCTTTTGTAGTATACCACAACTCGTTTTTTACCATTAGTAATACGATTGGATAGTGTTATTCTTCCTCCCCAGCCGCTTGTCTTAGTATCCCTTCATAGATACTTGCAGCTATTTTCCTTTGATAGGAGTTCGTTTTTAAAAGCTCCCGCTCATGTTCATTCGACAAAAAGCCAATTTCCACTAACGCCCCTGGTGTTTCCGCATGTTTAAGTAAGTACATTCCATTTAGCGCTAATGCCTCTCTGTTTGTATTCTCTAGATTCCGTTTAATTTCCGATTGAATTAATTTCGCTAAGTTCTCGCTGGCATCTAAAGATGGATAATAAAAAGCTTGTGCACCGCTCCATTTCGTGGATGGAAGAGCATTCAGATGAATACTCACAAAAAGATCTGCTTGTTTTTCTTTAATAAAACTTACACGGTTACGAATATCCTCTACCTTTCTCCTAGCCAATCCTGCGGTGTCATCATCAGCTAGATCCCTATCTGATTCTCGTGTTAGATATACCAAAGCTCCAGACTGTTGTAAATAATCTCTTAATATTTTCGAAACTTCTAGGGCAATATCTTTTTCTAATGTATTGTCTTTTCCAACCGCTCCTCCATCTGGGCCACCGTGTCCCGGATCAATAACAATGATTTCCCCAGATAAAGGTAAAGACCAGGATTCCCATGAGTCCTTACTTTTCTGTATCGGATATTGAATAAGCAAAATAAGAACGACTACTCCCATCAACCAACTTAGTACCTTAACGGCCCGTTTCATCCCTGTCCCCCCTAAAAACACCTCTTATTCTCTCACTATATGGGACAAGGAATAGATTTATGACAGTCTGTTGCCACACATCAAAAGCCCGTAATGATTAGATTCATGACGGACCTTTTTTCTTAGAGGATTTCTTTTAAAACTTTAGCTTGTTCCTCCAACCGCTTGTAAGCTAATTCTATTCCCAAACATTCCTCCAAGTAATAACATCTGTGCGCTTGCTGGATACTCATATGTTAGTATCATCTGTTTTCCCTCTGCTTAGATGCCGATTTATCCTGCTTCCGTCGATACATCTATACAGAAATTATACAAATATCTTTAATTAAAGGTATTTTAAATGTCTGTACGTTTTTTCTACAAGGGGTTGAAAAACGACATCAATGTCGTTATAATCAAAATAAATAGACACTATTGTCGTTTTAGGGGGATGATGGACTTGACTTCGTTATTGAAAAATAAAGGCTATCTGACATTGATTGGTGCGCAGGCAATTTCAAGTATCGGAGATTGGTTAAGCATTGTTGCGATTATAACGATGGTTGGATTGAAGTGGAATGCAAGTCCGCTAGAAGTTTCGCTGATTATGTTGTGTTTGGCCATTCCGATGGCTCTGTTTGGACCGGTAGCAGGAGTGGTCGCAGATCGACTGAATCGAAAAACACTTATGATCTCGTCTGATTTGATTCGCGCCATGCTTATCTTTTTTCTAGCGTTTGCTGATACCATCTGGATGGTTTATATTTGCTTATTCTCTGTTGGGATGTTTTCAGCAGTGTTTATCCCCGCAAAAAATGCAAAGCTTAAAGAATTAGTACCCGACGATGATATGAGAAGTGCCATGTCCATCACATCTATGATTGATTCAAGTACGAAGATCCTAGGGCCGTTACTGAGTGGGGTTCTCGTTACCGCATTTGGGGCAAAGCCCGTGTTCTTCATAGATTCTGCAACCTTTTTACTATCTGCATTACTATTATGTTTCCTACCAAAAGCAGTCGTCATAGTAGTAGAGGAAAAGGAAGAAAGGGACGAGAAAAAAGATACAAACAGCACTTCTTTCTTCAAAGAATTAGCAAGTGGGTTTACTTTTGTAAAACAGCATTCTTTTATGCTGGTAGGTCTTCTTTTTCTCGGCTCTAGTTTATTAGTACTGCAGCTATCCGACTCCCAGATTATTGTTTTGTTAAGAGAGCTAACTTATGCATCTCCTGATTTATTTGGTTATGCAGTAACAGCTGCAGGTGCAGGAACCTTTTTATCCGGACTCTACCTCACAAAGAAGACGGACTATAATCCTATTATCATGATGCTAATTGGTGTTTCAGGAGTTGGACTAGGTTTTGGATTAATGGCTCTCTTTACGTTTTTTGACTTTGGCCTTTCAACAGTCTGGTGTACCCTTTTTGCTTTCATAGCTGGGTTTACTGCAGGATTTGTGTTTGTTCCTTTCCATGCAACCGTTCAAATGAACACCCCCGTTCATATGACAGGAAAAGTATTTGGTGTCGTGAATAGCGTAACTACAACGGCTACAATTATCGGCCCTTTACTTGGAGGATGGTTATCAACCATAATAGGAGTAATTCCAACCTTTATCATTACAGGTTCTATTTTAATTATGATGTCCGTCATTGGACTGATTTTGAGACACAAGATTGATGGGAGAGAGGAACATGTCCCCGAAAGTAAGTCAAGAACATCTGGAGCAGCGACGAACTAATATTTTAGAAGCTGCGAAACAAGTATTTAGAGAACTAGGATATGAAAAAACGACCATGAAGGATGTCATGGAGGCAGCTGGTGTAAGTAGAGGTGGACTCTATCATTACTTTTCTAACAAAGAAGACTTGTTTGAAGCGATTTTAGCTGAAGCATTACAAGGGGAGGTCACGCACACAGATACCTTACTACAAGAAAAAGTAGACTCCTATTGGCATCTTCTTTTAACAAGGGTATTTGGGGATGATATCACGATTGATGATTCTATGGACCCTTTAGCTTCTGTTAACCTCGAATTCTTCATCACAGGCAAAAACGATGATAGAAGAAGAGCATTTGCTTACGAGAGATATTATAATGGAAAAAAACTTTACCAAAATATAATTGAGGCTGGCCAAAAGCACGGAGAGTTTAGCAAGCAATATGACGCTTCCGTCATTGCGCAGTCGATAATCACCTTCATAGATGGACTCGCTCTAGATCATGCATTATTACCAGCCGAAGACGTAAGAGTGAAACAGCAATCTGAGCTTTTTGTCGACTATCTGAAAATGGCGCTTGGAGTTAAAAAAGGTGAATCATAAGATTCATCTTTTTCTATTGCTTTATTTTTTTTACAATGCCAATTCTTCGGTACATACGCGGACTACTATAGATTAAGTCCCCACCTCAAATAGCCCTCGAATTTCTTGATAGTCTTTCTTATATGTAGTCATAAAATGGGTAAGTATAAAAGCTTCTGCAGCCATTCTAATACTCATCCTTTTAATAAGTGTATTTTCAATAAAAGTACGTTATCTTCCACTTCCGTCTATTTGCATTCCCTATTGCAGATTAGCATTTCTAATGTGGCATCCTTTTCGTCTTTTTCAGACAACGTCATATTTGATATTTCCTTTAAGCAGACAAAATATAGCATTAACCAGTGAATAGGTAACTTATAAACAAAAAAGACTCCCAACCAGATTGATCGAGAGCCTTGAAAACCATGATTATTAACGTTTTGAGAACTGTGGTGCACGACGAGCGCCTTTAAGACCGTATTTCTTACGTTCTTTCATACGAGCGTCACGAGTTAAGAATCCAGCACGTTTTAGAACTGTGCGGTATTCTGGATCTGCTTCTAGTAAAGCACGTGCTACACCATGACGGATAGCTCCAGCTTGACCAGTGAATCCTCCACCATGTACATTAACCAATACATCATAGCTACCTTCTGT
This sequence comes from Radiobacillus deserti, assembly GCF_007301515.1. Taxonomy (GTDB): domain Bacteria; phylum Bacillota; class Bacilli; order Bacillales; family Amphibacillaceae; genus Radiobacillus; species Radiobacillus deserti. The sequence continues at coordinate 170,891 of NZ_CP041666.1, read as the reverse complement.
TTCCGTTGCAGCTAATGGTTGTTTAATGATAGTACGTAGTGTTTCGTATGGGAAATAGCTTTCAGCATCTCGATTGTTAACTGTGATTGTTCCGTTACCTGGAACTAGACGTACACGTGCAGTTGAGCTTTTACGACGACCTGTGCCGTAATATTGTACTTTTGCCACTATTCGTTACCTCCTTATAATTATCCGCGAAGTTGATACGCTTCTGGTTTTTGTGCTTGATGATTGTGTTCCGGTCCACGGAATACGTGTAATTTTTTACCCATTTGACGTCCAAGGCTACCTTTAGGAAGCATACCTTTAACCGTTAATTCAAGCATTTGTTCTGGGTATTTCGTACGCATTTCGTTCGCTGTACGAGCTTTTAATCCACCTGGGTGGTTAGAATGACGGTAGTACATTTTGTCATTTAGTTTGTTACCAGAAAGTTCGATTTTCTCTGCATTTACGATGATTACGTGATCACCTGTATCAACGTGTGGTGTGTAAGTTGGTTTATGCTTTCCGCGAAGGATTGCTGCAACTTCACTTGCTAAGCGACCAAGCGTTTGGCCTTCAGCATCCACAACCAACCATTTGCGTTCGATATTATTTTCATTCGCCATGAAAGTTGTGCGCATGATTCGTTACCCTCCAAATTATCAATTTTCCAAAATTCTCGTGACAACCATTCTTACAAAGCATTCGTTCCTATGAATCATTGTTTCATAAGTCCCGAACCTTTCAGCAAGTCTGGATGCCCTTTTTACAAACAGACTATATTCTAACACGAATTAACTTTCCGGGGCTAATCGTGGTTTAGAAATAAAATGCCATAAATCATAGTATAACAAACGATAGGGTATTGTCAATAGCAAGGTTACACCCGGACACGTTGTTTTTCATTTTTTTCTTCATAGCGAACCTTCCACAAGTATAATCCATGTGCAGGTGCAGTTTTGCCAGCATTGTTACGATCCTTAGATTCTATAATAGACAGAATATCAGAAGCTCTCCGTTTTCCAACGCCAATCTCTAGAAGAGTACCAACTAAAATCCGCACCATATTATACAAAAAGCCGCTTCCTGTAAAGGTGAAAACAATTTGGTTGCCCGTGCACTTTATATGAGCTTGATAGATGGTCCGTATTTTATCCCCTTTTACACCCGAATTGGCCGCACAAAAGGCTGTAAAGTCATGCTCCCCTTGGAGAAGCTCACAAGCCTTCGACATCTCATCTAGGTCTAGAGGGTATGGGTAATGATACGCATATTTGCGTTTAAATATATCAATATCTTCCTGTACATCCACAAAGTACTTGTAGGTCTTTTCTCGCACATCAAACCGCGCATGGAAGGAAGAACTTACCTTCTCTATCTCTAACACTCTAATATCAGGAGGTAGTAGAGTATTGATTGCTTTTTTCCACCTATCTTCAGGAATCTCTAACTCTGTATCATAATGAAAAACTTGTCCTTTTGCATGGACACCAGCATCTGTTCTCCCAGATGCTGTGATACGAATTGGATTCCCCTTTGACATCTTCTGAAGAGCCTTTTCAATTTCCTCTTGAACCGTTCGACCATTTGGTTGAACTTGATATCCTGAAAATTCAGATCCATCGTAAGAAATCACACATTTTATTCGTTGCATGTCATCCACCTTTTACTTCCTCCAAATAAATATGCCAATGACGACTAGAATAAAGATACCATAGGCTACAAAGTCAATGGATTGCGTCCTTAGCTCTCTTAGCTTCGTTCTTCCTTCTCCACCGCGGTACCCCCTAGCCTCCATCGCCATCGCTAGCTCCTCCGCACGTTTAAAAGCACTTACGAACAGTGGTACAAGTAAAGGAACCACTGCTTGAATTCGTTCTTTTAGTGGACCAGTGCGAAAATCGACCCCACGTGATGCCTGCGCCTTAGAGATTTTCTCTGTTTCCTGCATTAGCGTCGGAATAAACCGTAAAGAAATGGACATCATCAATGCTAACTCATGAACTGGAAACCTAACTTTCTTCAATGGACCGAGCAGGGTTTCAATTGCATCTGTAATTTCTATCGGTGTTGTTGTTAATGTCAGCATGGAGGTAATAAGAATAAGGAGGAAGAATCGTAATGAGATAGCAAATCCTTGAATAAGCGCTCCGGAATAAATGGAATAGCCCAATACTTCAAATAATACGTTCCCTTCCTTCGTTACAATTAAATGAAGAATAAACGTAAAAACGATTAAAAACCATACGGGAGTGAGCCCCTTTAGAATAAAGGTTGGTTTAATCCGTGTAGAAATCGTAACGGTAAAGGCAAACAAGGTTAATATACCATAACTGCCCACAGAATTAGCAAAGAACACAATAATAACAAAGAAAAAAATAAGTGCGATTTTTGTTCTTGGATCTAATCGGTGAATAAAAGACTCACCTGGAACATATTGACCGACGATGAAGTTATTCACCTTAACCTTCTCCCTTAAGTAATACTTGTTTCAATCGCGTCGCTAACTCTTTTACATTTTGCCTTTCTATAGGTAGTTCCATAGAGAATTGTTCATTAAACCGCTGGATAAATCGAACTATTTCCGGAATATCTAAATGAACCGCTTGTAATTCTATTTGTCTCGTTAATACATCCTCTGGTGTTCCTTCTACATACAGTTCTCCATTGTTTAATACAAAGACATAATCAGAATACTGAAATGCATCCTCCATACTGTGCGTTACTAGAATCGTTGTTAGGTTTCGAGCACTATGTAACGAATAAAACATCTCCATTACATCGCGCTGTCCTCTTGGATCTAATCCAGCAGTAGGCTCGTCGAGCACTAAAACTTCTGGATTCATTGCTAACACACCTGCAATGGCAGTTCGCCGCATCTGTCCTCCACTTAACTCAAAGGGGGAGCGGTCCAATAACTCCTTTGGAAGATGGACGTGTTCCATAACCTCTTGTATTCGCTCCTGAATCTCTTCTTCGGATACCCCGAAATTTTTCGGACCAAATGCAATATCCTTGGCAACCGATTCTTCAAATAACTGGTGCTCTGGATATTGAAATACAACACCAACTCGCTGCCGTAACCCCTTTAAATCCTTTGGCTTTTCATCATGCAGTAGCCTATAGGGGCCAATATGCACCTCGCCAGTTGTTGGTCTTAGTAATCCATTTAGATGCTGAATAAGCGTTGATTTTCCAGAACCAGTATGTCCCACAATCGAAACAAAAGAACCCGAAGAAATGGATAGATTTAAATTCTTGAGTGCCTGGTATTCAAATGGACTATTCGGTTGATACGTGTAGTTTACTTGCTTGAATGATATATCCATAATTCCTCCAATAGCTCATCCTCATTCAATGGTTTACCGATTGGAATGCTTGGTTTCAATTCGGCGGCTAGCTTTGCAATAAACGGTACATCTAGTCCTATTTCTTCGAGCTCTTTTTTCTTTGTAAAAATATGCCGTGGAGTACCCTCCGTCCAGATTCTTCCTTCATTCATGATAAGTACTCGATCAGCCTCCATAACTTCGGATAAATCGTGTGTGATGGTCACAAGGGTCAACTCATGCTCCTTCATAATAGTTTGTATAGTTGTATGGATTTGCTTACGGCCTTTAGGATCTAACATAGCAGTGGCTTCATCTAAGATCATGACACTAGGTGAAATAGCAAGGACACTAGCTATAGCGACCCGTTGCTTTTGACCACCTGATAATCGATGTGGCTCATGAAGCTCATAAGATTCCATACCAACAGCTGTTAGACTCTGCTTGATTCGTCTAAGCATTTCATCCCGAGGAATCCCCCTATTTTCTAAGCCAAATGCGACGTCATCCCTTACTGTCGTACCGACAAATTGGTTATCGGGATTTTGAAACACCATCCCAACTTGGCTACGCACGTCCCAAATCGTTTCTTCCTTCACAGACATTCCGGCAACTAAAATATTGCCTTCCTGCGGAAAAAGAAGACCGTTCATCAGCTTAGCGATGGTTGATTTTCCGGAGCCGTTATGCCCAATAATTGCTACAGATTCATTTCTATGTAGTTGAAAGCTCACTTCTCGAAGTGCCCACGGTTGATCTTCCCCATATCGAAAGGACACATTTTGAAACTCAATAAATGGCGGCTGCATCATACACCCCTCCTGGGAGGATAAAGTCATTTTTATGTATGTTTAGGGTCCAAAAGCGGAAGCCTGTGATAGTATTGCACAATCACCCACTTCCGCTTCTCCCTATCAGACTTAGAAATAGTAAGACAATATTTCTTTATACTCTTAGACTTTTAACCTCTACGAATCATCCATCTACGCTAAAAGCCAGTTTCTATAAAAAGCAGGAGCAAAAACGCAAAAATAGAAACGAATTTCCCGAACTTCTTATTGACTTTTTCAAGTATAAAAAAGGGCTTGGATTTCACCTCGTGATAGAGATTCTGTCCTGCCCCTTCAAGCCATTCTATCGATTATTATACTAGTTCAATAATCGCCATTTCCGCACCATCACCACGACGTGGTCCTAGTTTAAGGACACGAGTGTATCCGCCTTGACGGTCTTCGTATCTAGTAGCGATATCAGCGAATAGTTTTTGAACTGCATCTTCATTTTCGTTCGCTTCTGCATTATAAAGGAATGCTGCAGCTTGACGGCGGGCATGAAGATCACCGCGCTTACCAAGAGTAATCATCTTCTCAACAACAGAACGAAGCTCTTTTGCTTTAGCTTCCGTTGTTTCTAGTCGTTCATGAATAATCAAATCTGTGGCAAGGCCGCGTAGTAGAGCCATACGCTTATCCGTTGTACGACCTAATTTTCTAGCCATGGATTATCCCTCCCTTTTTCGGAATCTCTAAAGGTGTCGTTATCAATCGTCTTTACGTAATCCTAGTCCAAGATCCTCTAGTTTGTGTTTTACTTCTTCTAGAGACTTACGGCCTAAGTTACGAACTTTCATCATGTCTTCTTCAGACTTATGAGCAAGTTCTTGAACGGTATTAATACCAGCACGTTTTAAACAGTTGTAAGAACGAACGGAAAGATCTAGTTCCTCAATTGTCATTTCTAGAACTTTTTCTTTCTGATCTTCTTCTTTTTCAATCATGATTTCCGCATTTTTAGCTTCATCGGTTAACCCAACAAAAATATTTAAATGCTCTGTGTAAATTTTCGCACCTAAAGATACTGCCTCTTCCGGTCTAATACTACCATCTGTCCATACATCCAGTGTTAGTTTATCAAAATTGGTTACTTGCCCTACACGAGTGTTTTCCACTTGATACGTAACACGAGATACAGGTGTAAAAATAGAATCGACTGGAATGACACCAATCGGCAGATCTTCGTGATTGTTCGCCTCGGCAGGTCGATATCCTCGACCACGTTCTGCAGTAATCTTCATATTAAAGTTAGCATTGCTACCAAGTGTCGCAATATGAAGATCTGGATTTAAAATTTCAACGTCGCTGTCAAATGTAATATCTGCAGCTGTCACGATGCCTTCTCCTTGAACATTTATCTCTAACGTTTTTTCTTCTTCAGAGTAAATTTTCAAAGCTAGTTTCTTCAGGTTAAGAATGATAGTTGTAACATCCTCAACTACTCCATCAATTGTTGAAAATTCATGAAGTACTCCGTCAATTTGAACCGATGTCACAGCAGCGCCAGGAAGTGATGATAAAAGGATACGACGCAAGGAGTTCCCTAGTGTAGTACCATATCCACGTTCAAGCGGTTCTACGACGAACTTTCCAAAAGTAGCATCATCGCTGACCTCAACCGTTTCAATCTTTGGCTTTTCAATCTCGATCATTAAATAAAACCCTCCTTCAAAACGTCGAAACCCCGGCTAGACCCCTGTCTAACCGAAATTCCTCTGGTGGCAGTTCCCGTTTCTGCACAACACATTTTTGTACTTTCTGTCTTATGCAATGCTGATTATGAGAATTCAACAAGAAAAGTAACGGATGGGCTCTTGTAATGATCTTAACGTCTAGTTGTCTGATTCAAGATGTACGTACGAACTTACGAGCTTTATCTTACATCCTGTGTGCTAACCACCTAAAAACCTAGTTTTTAAAGTACCTAGCACAACTTTTCCACCATATTTGAACCCTAATACTTTTAGCTATCATAACCCATTATAGACAGGGTGACAAATATTATACGGATAAATTATACACGACGACGTTTTGGTGGGCGACAGCCATTGTGAGGAACCGGAGTTACATCACGAATCGCTGTAACTTCTAGTCCTGCTGCTTGTAGAGAACGGATTGCTGCTTCACGACCAGCACCAGGGCCTTTTACTGTAACTTCTAGAGTTTTCAAACCGTGTTCCATAGCAGATTTAGCAGCAGCTTCTGCAGCCATTTGCGCAGCAAATGGAGTAGATTTACGAGAACCCTTGAAACCAAGTGAACCAGCACTGCTCCAGCTTACCGCGTTACCTTGAACATCAGTAATAGTAACAATAGTGTTGTTGAATGTTGAACGGATGTGAGCCACACCAGTGTCAATATTCTTTTTCACGCGACGTTTACGTGTGTTAGTTTTACGTGCCATGTTTTAACCTCCCTTAGCTTATTTTTTCTTGTTAGCCATTGTTTTACGTGGGCCTTTACGAGTACGAGAGTTGTTCTTAGTCTTTTGACCACGAACTGGTAAACCTCTGCGATGACGTAAACCACGGTAAGATCCGATCTCAATAAGTCGTTTAATGTTAAGAGATACTTCACGACGAAGGTCACCTTCTACAGTGAATTTCTCCACTTCTTGACGGATTCTTGCTAATTCGTCTTCTGTTAAATCGCGAACGCGTGTATCTTCAGAAACACCAGCTTCTTTAAGAATTTGCTTCGCAGTAGCTTTTCCAATCCCATACACATAAGTAAGGGAAATCACTACACGTTTGTCACGTGGGATATCAATACCTGAAATACGTGCCATTAGGTACGTGCACCTCCTTTATGGTTATCCTTGTTTTTGTTTGTGTTTAGGGTTTTCGCAAATTACCATAACTTTACCGTTACGGCGAATTACTTTACACTTTTCACATATCGGTTTTACGGATGGTCTTACCTTCATCACCTATACCTCCTCTTATGTCGGAGTTTCATTATTTATATCGGTACGTAATACGTCCTCTTGTTAAATCATATGGTGAAAGTTCAACCGTTACTTTGTCTCCAGGTAAAATTCGAATGAAGTGCATACGAATCTTACCGGAAACGTGTGCCAATACAGTATGACCATTCTCTAATTCAACTTTAAACATTGCATTAGGTAATGTATCGGTAACGGTACCTTCCACTTCAATTGCATCATCTTTAGCCATCGAGTTGATCTCCCTTCTTTAGATCAGTCACAAAATCATTGACAAATTTTGATAGAGCAAAACGCAGCTTACCATTTGTTACGCGACCAGTTTCTAGAAGGCTGTTTTGGACTTCCGGAGAAATGTAATCCAAAAGCTCAATATGATGTCGATTCTTTTTCTTCGGCCGATCATATTTTCTTTTTTCTCCGTCTGCGAGTAAGACAAAACGATCATCTACGATATCAATGATAATCGCATATTGCCCTTCTTCTCGTCCTTGCAAGATACGAACAACTTGACCTATTCGCGGACTCGACTCTGATTCATTCAACCACGATCACCTTCACTTAGGCTATTGTTAAGATCTGATAACCTTCCTCAGTAATAGCAATTGTGTGTTCAAAGTGAGCACACATTTTACCATCCTCTGTCACAACCGTCCAATTATCTGCAAGTGTTCGTACAAAACGCTTGCCTGCATTAACCATCGGTTCAACAGCAAGGACCATTCCTGGTTTTAATACAGGACCTTTATTCGGTGGTCCATAATGTGGGATGTTCGGATCTTCATGAAGCTCACGCCCCACTCCATGTCCGACATATTCTCGCACAATACTAAACCCTTCTGGTTCTGTATAAGCCTGAATGGCATGAGATATATTTGAAAGGCGTGCACCTGGTTTTGCTTGCTCAAGACCTTTCCATAATGAGGTTTCAGTCACCTCTAACAAACGCAAGGTTTCGTTATCAACTGTCCCTACCGGATATGTCCAAGCAGAGTCTCCATGAAAGCCTTTATATTTAGCTCCAATGTCAATGCTGATAATATCTCCATTGCGTAATTTACGATTACTAGGAATACCATGAACAAGTTCCTCGTTAACAGATGCGCAAATGCTACCACGGAATCCATTATACCCTTTAAAGGAAGGAAATGCATCCATGCCACGAATGAATTTCTCGGCAATGTTATCCAGTTCCTTTGTTGTGATTCCAGGTTGGATATGTTGTTTTAACTCTTGGTGAGTTAGTGCAACAATCCGACCGGCTTGCCTCATGATTGCAAGCTCTTGTGGCGTTTTACGAATAATCATCTAGAAAGAGCTCCTAGCTTCTCGTCGATATCTTCAAATACCTTATTAATGTCTTGGTCGCCATCAAAGGTTACAAGATACCCTTTTTCATTGTAAAAATCTAGCAAAGGTTTTGTTTGTTCTAGATTTACTTGAAGACGTTTTTTAACTGTATCAGCTGTGTCGTCCTCTCGTTGAATCAACTCACTACCATCTTTATCACAAATCCCAGCTACTTTAGGAGGGTTGTATTGAACATGATAGGTTGTTCCACACGTCGGACATATTCTTCTACCAGTTAACCTCTCTACAAGCTTTTCTTCCGGAACATCCACATGGAGTACATAATCAATAGACTCTCCTAAGTCAGAGAGTAGATTCTCCAACGCCTCTGCTTGTGCAATTGTTCTTGGGAATCCGTCTAACAAGAATCCTTGTTGACAATCATCCTTGCTTAGTCGCTCTCGAACAATTCCAATCGTTACTTCATCTGGAACAAGTTCTCCCTGGTCCATAAACTCTTTTGCTTTCTTGCCAAGCTCCGTGCCTTCTTTGATGGCTAAACGGAACATATCTCCAGTTGAGATATGAGGGATATGGTACTTTTCTACAATCTTTTCTGCCTGTGTACCTTTTCCTGCACCAGGTAGCCCCATAAGAATTAAATTCAAAGCCGTTCCCCTCGCTCTCGTTCTCTATCTAGAAGGATACCCTTCTAAACTATTTTATAAAGCCTTTGTAATGACGTTTTACTAATTGGCTCTCCAATTGCTTCATCGTTTGTAGTGCAACACCTACAACAATCAGTAAGCTGGTTCCTCCGATACGGACAGATTGTGGTAAATCAGCCAAACCACCTAATACAAGTGGAAGGACAGAAACGGCAGCTAGGAAGATTGATCCTACGAAGGTCAAGCGATACATAACTCTAGTAAGATACGTTTCGGTTGTCTTACCTGGTCGGATACCCGGTATATATCCACCTTGCTTCTTAAGGTTCTCTGCCATTTGCTCTGGATTAACTTGAACAAATGTATAGAAGTAAGTGAAGGCAATAATAAGCGCCACATAGATTGTCATACCTATTGGTTGAGTATAGTCAAATATATTTGCAATCGTACCTGCTATCTCATTCCCATCAAAGAACGTAGCGACCGTTCTTGGAGCAATGATGAAGGCAATTGCAAAAATGACAGGAATTACCCCTGCTGCATTTACTTTTAACGGTAAATGAGTAGATTGACCACCAACTGGCTTATTGTTTGAAACACGTTTTGCATATTGAATCGGAATCTTTCTCAAAGCTTCTTGAATAAAGATAACACCGACTGTAACTGCTAACACGACTAAGATGATCAGAGCTACGATGACAATGTTTATAAATAAATCATCTGTGTTGTTTCCACCAAAGTATTGCTCATACAACTGGTTTACGCCACCCGGAACAGCAGCGACGATACCTGCAAAGATTAGAATGGAGATACCATTCCCAACACCATTTGCTGTAATTTGTTCCCCTAACCACATTAAGAACGCCGTTCCACTTGTTAAAACAAGTGCGATTACGATGAATTTCCCAGGACCAGGATCGGCGATTAGCTGACCACCAGTCATGGCATTAAAGCCGACTGACATAGCGGAAGCCTGGATAAGTGCTAGCACAATTGTTCCATAGCGGGTAAATTGCGCTAACTTTTTCCTTCCGACTTCCCCTTGCTTCTTCCATTCTGTGAACTTAGGAACAACATCCATTTGCAATAGTTGCATAATGATGGAAGCTGTAATGTAAGGCATAATTCCCATAGCAAAGATGGAGAAGTTTTGCAACGCCCCACCACCGAATGTATTTAAGAAGCCAAATACGCTTTGCTGATTCATGACATCAATCGCGTTCTTATCTGTAAAGGGAACTGGGATGAATGTTCCCAGTCTAAATACGATGAGCATTAACAAGGTGAAAATGATTTTATTACGAATGTCACTTACGCGCATAAAATTGGAGATTGTACGAAACATTAAATCACCTCAGTTTGACCGCCCGCTGCTTCAATCGCTTCTTTAGCGGAAGCAGAGAACTTGTGAGCTTTTACGGTTAGTTTCTTTTCCACATTGCCGTTTCCAAGAATTTTCACGCCGGCTTTTAGCTTGCTAACTACACCAGTTTCAAGTAAAAGCTCTGGAGTCACTTCTGTACCTTCTTCAAAACGATTTAATGTTTCAAGGTTAACGATAGCATAATACTTGCGGTTAATGTTTGTGAAACCACGCTTCGGAATACGTTGGATTAGTGGCATTTGTCCACCTTCAAAACCTGGACGAGTACCTCCACCGGAACGCGCTTTTTGTCCTTTGTGTCCGCGGCCAGATGTTTTTCCGTTACCAGAAGACATTCCGCGTCCAACACGGTTACGTTTCTTACGAGTTTCTGATGGTTTCAATTCATGAAGTTTCATGCGTGCACCTCCTCTTTTAGCAATTTAAGACTTAAACTTCTTTTACCTCTACTAAGTGTGATACCTTTTCTACCATTCCACGAATAGCAGGGTTATCTTCATGTGTTACAGTTGAACGAATTTTATTTAAGCCAAGTGTTTTTACAGTCGCTTTTTGCGATTCAGAACGACCAATAACACGTACGAGGGTAATTTCTAATTTTTTAGACATATAGTTTCCCTCCTTATCCTAACAGTTCTTCTACAGACTTACCACGAAGTTTTGCAACTTCCTCTGCACGTTTTAATTCTTTTAATCCATTAATTGTAGCGCGAACCATGTTGATTGGTGTGTTAGAGAACCTAGTGATTTAGACAAGATGTCACCAACACCAGCAAGCTCTAGTACCGCACGAACCGGACCACCCGCGATAACTCCTGTACCTTCAGAAGCTGGCTTCATCAGGATGCTTCCAGCACCAAATTGACCAGTGATTTCGTGAGGGATAGAAGTACCTACGATCGGTACAGTAATTAGGTTTTTCTTCGCATCGTCAATCGCTTTGCGAATTGCATCTGGTACCTCTTGTGCTTTACCAGTACCGAAACCTACATGACCGTTTTTATCTCCAACAACTACTAACGCAGCAAAACGGAAACGACGTCCACCTTTTACTACTTTTGCAACACGATTAATTGTAACTACACGTTCTTCAAGATCTAATTTATTCGGATCAATGTTTGTACGCAATATGTGTCCCTCCTTTTACGATTAAAATTCAAGACCTGCCTCACGGGCAGCATCTGCTAATGCTTTTACACGTCCGTGGTATAAATAACCGCCACGATCGAAAACTACGTTCTTAAGTCCTTTTTCTTGTGCACGAGTTGCGATTAACTCCCCAACTTTTTGAGCTGCCTCTACGTTAGAAGTAGCTTCAACGCTTAGTCCGTTATCTACTGTAGATGCACTCGCAAGTGTTACTCCACTCTCGTCATCGATTAGCTGTGCATAGATGTGTTTGTTAGAACGATAAACGTTTAAACGCGGACGCTCAGCAGTACCAAAAAGGTTTTTACGAACACGGTTGTGGCGTTTTTTACGTACAACGTTTTTATCAGGCTTAGTGATCACTTAGGTCACTCCTTTCTGTTCCTACTACCTTACTTGTTGTTAACCAACTTAATTAGAAGGGTTTATTACTTCGCAGTTTTACCTTCTTTACGACGCACATATTCGCCTTCGTAACGGATACCTTTACCTTTATAAGGCTCTGGCGGACGAATAGCTCTAATGTTCGCTGCAATGGCACCTACTAATTCCTTGTCGATACCTTTTACAACGATTCTTGTGTTGGAAGGAACATCAAGTTCGATTCCAGCAGGCTGTTCCACTTCAACAGGATGAGAGTATCCAGCATTCACAACGACTTTGTTACCTTGTTTTGTCGCACGGTAACCTACACCATTGATTTCTAATGCTTTTTCAAATCCTTTGTGAACACCTTCCACCATGTTTCCAATAATACTACGAGTTGTACCATGTAATGCACGGTGTTCTTTATTATCACTAGGACGTTCTACTGTAAGTACGTTGTCCTCAATTTTAATCTTCATATCTTCATGAAAGTTACGAGTAAGTTCTCCTTTTGGACCCTTAACTGTAACTGTACTTCCGTCTAGTTTGACTTCAACACCCTCAGGGATTTCAAGAATTTTCAATCCTATACGAGACATTAAAGGCACCTCCTATCTTGTATATAATCGATTACCAAACGTATGCAAGCACTTCTCCACCAATTTGTTGTTGACGTGCTTCTTTATCAGATAAAACACCTTTTGATGTAGAAACGATAGCAATTCCTAATCCGTTCAAGACTTTAGGAAGTTCGTCAGCTTTGGCATATACACGTAGACCAGGTTTACTGATACGCTTTAGGCCCGTGATTACACGCTCTTCGTTGTTTCCGTATTTCAAGAAAATACGTAGTACACCTTGCTTGTCATCTTCTACAAACTCATAATCGCGAACGAAACCTTCACGTTTAAGGATATCTGCGATTTCTTTTTTTAATTTAGATGCAGGAAGTTCAAGCTTCTCGTGACGCACCATGTTTGCGTTACGAATACGAGTAAGCATATCTGCGATTGGATCTGTCATAACCATTATCTATTACCTCCTTCCCTAATCGGGGTTTACCAGCTTGCTTTTTTGACACCAGGAATTTGACCTTTGTAGGCAAGTTCACGGAAACAAATACGGCAAAGTTTAAATTTACGTAGTACAGAATGTGGACGACCACAGCGTTCGCAACGAGTGTACTCTTGTACTTTAAACTTTTGAGGACGTTTCTGCTTCGCGATCATTGATTTTTTAGCCACAATTTTCCCTCCTTCTATTAGCTTTCAGCTTATTTTTGGAAAGGCATGCCAAGTTGAGTTAAAAGCTCACGTGATTCTTCATCTGTGTTAGCAGTTGTAACAATAACGATGTCCATACCACGTACTTTACTTACTTGATCATAATTAATTTCCGGGAAAATCAATTGTTCTTTCACACCAAGTGTGTAGTTACCACGACCATCAAAAGCTTTCTTCGAGATACCACGGAAGTCACGTACACGTGGTAAGGAAACAGCGATTAATTTATGAAGGAATTCATACATACGCTCTCCACGAAGAGTTACTTTTGCACCAATCGGCATTCCCTCACGTAAACGGAAGCCTGCGATTGATTTTTTCGCTTTTGTAATTAATGGTTGTTGACCGGAGATAAGTGCTAGTTCTTCTACCGCGCTATCTAACGCTTTAGAGTTTTGAACCGCGTCACCGACACCCATGTTAATGATTATTTTTTCTACTTTTGGTACTTCCATTACAGAGCTATAGTTAAATTTTTCAACTAGTGATGGTACAATCTCATTTAAATATCTTTGTTTTAATTCGTTCATCGAGAAGACCTCCTTTCATCGCTAATCTTATTTATCTAATGGTTGACCTGATTTTTTAGCGATACGAACTTTCTTTCCGTCGCGTACTTCATATCCAACTCGTGTTGGTTCGCCAGATTTCGAATCAATTGGCATTACGTTAGAAACATGAATCGGTGCTTCTTGGTTAAGAATCCCGCCTTGTGGGTTGTCTTGAGAAGGCTTAGTGTGTTTTTTTACGACGTTCACACCTTCTACCAACACACGATCTTTTTTCGGGTAGGCTTCAAGGATAGTTCCTGTTTTGCCTTTATCCTTACCAGAGATCACCTGAACTTTATCACCTTTTTTAACATGCATGCTTAGCGCACCTCCTTACAAGGCTTATCATTCATTTATAGTACTTCTGGTGCTAGAGATACGATCTTCATGAATTTAGCATCACGTAGTTCACGTGCTACCGGTCCAAAGATACGAGTTCCTCTTGGACTTTTGTCATCACGAATGATTACTGCTGCGTTCTCATCAAATTTGATATAAGAACCGTCTTTACGACGAACTCCACTCTTTGTTCGAACAATTACAGCTTTAACTACATCACCTTTTTTGACAACGCCCCCTGGTGTTGCTTGTTTCACCGTACACACGATAACATCACCAATGTTTGCAGTTTTGCGACCAGATCCACCTAGTACTTTAATTGTAAGTACTTCACGTGCACCTGAGTTGTCTGCTACTTTCAAACGAGTCTCTTGTTGAATCATACTCTTGTAACCTCCCTTCGGAAACCAATCCGAGCGAAATTTAATTAAATAATTACGGCTTCTTCGACAACTTCAACTAAACGGAAACGTTTTGTAGCTGAAAGTGGACGAGTTTCCATGATACGCACGATATCTCCAGTTTTAGCCTGGTTGTTTTCGTCATGTGCTTTGAATTTCTTAGAGTACTTAACACGTTTTCCATACAGCTTATGGAACTTATATGTCTCAACCATTACTGTAATGGTCTTATCCATTTTGTCAGAGACTACACGACCTGTGTAGACTTTACGGTTATTACGTTCACTCATTTGAGGCTAACCTCCTCTCGGGTTTACTAGTTATTTACGCTTAGCTCTCTTTCACGAACAACAGTTTTCATACGCGCGATAGATTTGCGAACTTCACGAAGACGTGCAGTGTTTTCAAGTTGTCCTGTCGCTAACTGGAAACGCAAGTTGAAAAGCTCTTCTTTTAAAGATTTAACTTTTTGTTCAATTTCGGCAGTGGTTAGTTCTCTTATTTCATTAGCCTTCATTGATTTCACCACCAATTTCTTCGCGTTTTACAAATTTCGTTTTAACAGGCAATTTATGAGAAGCAAGACGTAACGCTTCACGTGCTACCTCTTCAGAAACACCTGCGATTTCAAACATAATCTTTCCTGGTTTTACTACTGCTACCCAGCCTTCTGGAGCCCCTTTACCGGAACCCATACGTACTTCTAGAGGTTTCGCAGTGTATGGTTTGTCTGGGAAGATTTTGATCCAAACTTTACCACCACGTTTCATGTAACGAGTCATCGCGATACGAGCAGACTCGATTTGACGGCTAGTAATCCAAGAAGCTTCAAGAGCTTGTAGTCCATATTCACCAAATGCTACAGTTGTTCCACCTTTTGCTTGACCTTTCATACGACCACGGTGTTGTTTACGATGTTTTACACGTTTAGGCATTAACATAATGCGTTCCCCCTTCCTTATTTGTTGTTTTTAGTTGGAAGGACTTCTCCACGATAGATCCACACTTTAACACCTAATTTACCGTACGTAGTATCTGCTTCTGCAGTACCGTAATCGATATCCGCACGTAGTGTGTGTAGTGGTACAGTTCCTTCACTATAGTGTTCCGCACGAGCGATATCAGCTCCACCTAGACGGCCTGATACTTGAGTTTTGATCCCTTTAGCTCCTGCACGCATTGCACGTTGAATCGTTTGTTTTTGCGCACGACGGAATGAAACACGGTTTTCAAGTTGACGAGCGATATTTTCAGCAACTAGTTTCGCATCGATATCAGCTTTTTTCACTTCAACGATGTTGATGTGAACTCTTTTACCAGTAAGGGCATTAAGAGACTTACGTAAAGCTTCTACTTCGGAACCACCTTTACCAATTACCATTCCTGGTTTAGCAGTTGCGATAGAGATGTTTACGCGGTTTGCTGCACGTTCGATTTCAATGCTAGATACCGCTGCATCTTTTAAACGTAGTTCAATATATTCACGAATCTTAATATCTTCATGTAATAGATCAGCATAATCTTTACCAGCGTACCATTTGGATTCCCAATCACGGATAACGCCGACACGAAGTCCTATCGGATTAACTTTTTGACCCACGAATTATCCCTCCTTCTTTTCTGATACAACCACTGTAATGTGGCTCGTTCTTTTATTGATTTGACTAGCACGACCCATCGCACGTGGACGGAAACGTTTCAAAGTTGCTCCTTCGTTTACGAATGCTTCAGAGATAACAAGGTTATCTGGGTTCATTTCGTAATTGTGCTCTGCGTTAGCGATAGCCGAACGAAGTACTTTTTCTACTACAGGTGAAGCTCCACGTTGTGTGTGGCGTAGAATTGAAACAGCTTCTCCTACATTTTTTCCTCGAATTAAATCTATTACTAAACGAACTTTACGAGGAGCGATACGAACAGATTTTGCAACAGCTTTAGCTTGCATTAGGAGTGCCTCCTCTCATTAACGTTTTGTTTTCTTGTCATCACCAGCGTGACCTTTATAGGTACGTGTTGGTGCGAATTCACCTAATTTGTGCCCTACCATATCCTCTGTTACATATACAGGTACGTGTTTACGACCATCATAAACAGCGATAGTGTGGCCAACGAAATTAGGGAAAATGGTAGAACGACGAGACCACGTTTTAATCACTTGTTTTTTGTTATCAGTGTCAAGTTGTTCTACTTTTTTCATTAAATGGTCATCCACGAAAGGTCCCTTTTTTAAGCTACGACCCATGCATAAGCCTCCCTTCGCGATTGACAGACGGGTTTTTGTTCCCGCCTAGCAACCCCGTTATTTTTTACGTTTACGTACGATAAACTTATCAGTTGGTTTGTTACGTTTACGAGTTTTGTACCCAAGAGTTGGTTTACCCCATGGAGACATTGGTGACTTACGTCCGATTGGCGCACGTCCTTCACCACCACCGTGTGGGTGATCGTTCGGGTTCATTACAGAACCACGTACAGTTGGACGAATACCTTTCCAGCGAGAACGTCCAGCTTTACCAACGTTGATTAGTTCGTGTTCTAAGTTACCTACTTGACCAACCGTTGCACGGCAAGTACCTAGGATTAAACGAACTTCTCCAGAAGTTAGTCTTACAAGTACATATTTATCTTCACGTCCAAGGATTTGAGCTTGTGAACCAGCAGAACGAACTAATTGTCCTCCGCGACCTGGTTTTAACTCGATGTTGTGGATAACAGTACCTACTGGAATTTTTTGAAGCTCTAAAGTGTGCCCAACTTTGATGTCAGCGCCCTCTCCAGAAAGTATCTCGTCTCCTACTTTAAGTCCTTTTGGAGCTAGAATATAACGTTTTTCACCATCAACATAGTTAATTAACGCAATATTAGCAGTACGGTTTGGATCGTACTCAATAGTAGCAACGCGTCCAGGTATTCCATCTTTATCGCGTTTGAAATCAATAATACGATATTGACGTTTGTGACCGCCGCCCTGATGACGAACTGTTAACTTACCTTGGTTGTTACGACCACCACGTTTGTGAAGTGGAGCAAGCAAGGATTTTTCTGGTTTATCAGTAGTGATTTCAGCGAAATCAGAAACTGACATACCACGTCGACCATTAGAGGTTGGTTTGTATTTTTTAATCGCCATCGTTTTCCCTCCTTTTTATTCAAATAATAGATTAAACACCTTCAAAGAAGTCTAGCTCTTTACTATCAGCAGATAGTGTAACAATTGCTTTCTTGCGATCTGGGCGGAATCCTCCGTAACGTCCCATACGCTTGAATTTACCTTTAAGGTTCATTGTATTTACGTTCACAACTTTCACACCAAAAATGCTTTCAATCGCATCTTTGATTTCAGTTTTGTTCGCTTTGGTACTCACTTCAAAGGTATATTTTTTATCAGCCATTAAATCTGCAGAATTCTCAGTAATAACTGGGCGCTTAATAATATCACGTGGATCTTTCATTATGCAAGCACCTCCCCTGCTTTTTCAGCTGCCTCTTTCGTCAAGATCAGCTTGTCATGCGTAAGCAAATCTAAAACATTTACTTCACTTACAGTTAGTACTTTCACTCCAGGTAAGTTGTTAGCAGAACGCGCAACTACTTCATCTTTTTCAAGTGTAACAATTAAAGCTTTGCTATCTACATTTAAACCAGCTAAGATAGCTTTTACTTCTTTTGTTTTTGGAGCTTCGATTGAAAGATTGTCGAGTACGAACAAGCTTTCTTCATTCACCTTAGAAGATAGCGCAGATTTTAATGCCAATCTACGAACCTTTTTCGGTAGTTTATAGCTGTAGCTACGTGGAGTTGGTCCGAATACTGTTCCACCACCAACCCATTGTGGAGAACGGATAGAACCTTGACGAGCACGACCAGTACCTTTTTGACGCCACGGTTTACGTCCACCACCACGAACTTCAGAACGATTTTTTACATCGTGAGTTCCTTGGCGTAAAGAAGCGCGTTGCATAAGGACTGCTTCGTGTAATACATGCTCATTTGGTTCAATTCCAAATACAGCATCATTTAATTCCACATCGCCAACTTGAGATCCAGTTTGATTATATAGTGCTACTTTAGGCATGACATATCCTCCCTTCAAATAATGATTAGTTAGCCTTTACCGCACTGGTAATTTGAACATAAGATTTTTTCGCACCAGGTACATTGCCTTTTACTAAAAGTAAGTTACGCTCTGTATCTACTTTTACTACTTCAAGGTTTTGGATCGTGATTGTTCCTCCACCCATTTGTCCTGGTAGTTTTTTACCTTTGAACACGTGCATAGGGTCAATTACACCCATTGAACCTGGTCTTCTATGGTAACGAGAACCGTGAGACATTGGTCCACGAGATTGGTTATGTCTCTTGATCGCACCTTGGAAACCTTTCCCTTTAGAAGTACCAGTTACATCTACGATATCTCCAGCTTGAAATACGTCTACGCCAATTTCTTGACCTACTGTGTAGTCTTCAAGATTAGCGTCACGGAATTCACGAATGAAGCGCTTAGGCGTTGTGTTCGCTTTTTCAGCATGACCTTTAGCAGGTTTGTTTGCATTATTTGCTTTTTGATCAGCAAATCCTACTTGAACTGCTTCATAACCGTCACTCTCAACTGTTTTAAGTTGAAGTACAACGTTAGGCTCAGCTTGAATTACAGTAACAGGAACTAGCTCGCCAGCTTCATTGAAAAGTTGAGTCATGCCGATCTTTCTCCCTAAGATTCCTTTCGTCATCCGTTACACCTCCATTTTTTTAAATTCTATATTATAGTTTGATTTCAATGTCCACACCAGATGGTAAGTCTAAACGCATTAGCGCATCAACTGTTTGTGGTGTCGGACTAACAATGTCAATAAGACGCTTGTGTGTGCGCATCTCGAATTGCTCACGAGAATCTTTGTACTTGTGCACCGCACGCAAGATTGTGTACACAGATTTTTCTGTAGGTAGCGGAATCGGCCCAGAAACACTTGCGCCTGAACGTTTCGCTGTGTCTACGATTTTCTCAGCGGATTGATCTAGAATACGGTGATCGTACGCTTTTAATCTGATTCTTATTTTTTCTTTTGCCATTATTTTCCCTCCTTTTCGCCCATTTTAAAATAGACATTCTCCGCGAAAATTCCTCGACAACCCGCCATGGCAAAGGGGCCGGGTGTGTCAACAACCTTCCGCATCATCGCCTTTTTTATGACCAACATTATTTATTATATAGAAGAAACCTAGTCATTGCAACCATTTTATAAAAATATACACACTAGATTTTTCTAGTCATAATGAGACACTAATCGGTATTATACATAGTAATAATACCGACTTCAAGCTGTGATCACTAATTACAATTATTAACCAATTTGTACAGGTTAAATACCTATGCTTTTTATATTTACTTCGACGTAACAAAATAAGGACTTGTATCTACTATATCAAGTTGACTTCTGATCCGGCGCTGCGGAAAAACACTCGCTTTCCGTGGGGAACGTCTCAGCCTCCTCGATCGCAAAGAACGCTCACTGTGGGGTCTTCAACTGTTCCTTTCCCACAGGAGTCTCGCATTTTTCCGCAGCTTGAGATGGATTTCTTATCAAGTAACAGCATGAACTTAATACCATGTATCTGGGAATCGCTTCTTCCTTTACGTTACACTAAATCAATGTTTATTAACGTGCTAGATTTAATGCTCCTTCTTTACTTCAATGGATATTTTGTAAACTACACTTTGGAGAGTAAATATGGCATGTTGATTGGAGTGGAGGGTAATCGACTCCTCGAAAATAAAGCCCAATTTTCTTCGTGCGATGTCTATTCTAAGAAGCTTTCCTTGTCCTGCGGAACAGCACGAGTTGAAGACCCCGAAAGATGCACCTGCGTCTCCTAGTAACGCTTCGTAGTAAGCTTCCTCAGTGCAAGGCAGCAAAGATGATTATTCGATGTAGTAGCCTGGCTGAAGCCATGCCCGCGGAAAGCGATTACCCGCAACGGAAATCAACATCGTAACGCACGTAGCACTTACCAAATCGATGGTTTTGTAGTAACTTTTATCATGTCATTATGTCGCAATTTATATCTACTCCGCATTAAACCAGTTAATTGAAGCCATTACTATTTTTCAAAGAAAAAAGGTAGCATCCTTAGATGCTACCTTTTTATATTCTACTTTTTTTATTACTCAGTGATAGAAGCAACAACGCCAGCGCCTACTGTACGGCCACCTTCACGGATAGAGAACTTAGTTCCATCTTCGATTGCGATTGGAGAAATAAGTTCCACTGTCATTTCTACGTTGTCACCAGGCATTACCATTTCAACACCTTCTGGAAGGTGGATAACACCAGTTACGTCCGTTGTACGGAAGTAGAACTGAGGACGGTAGTTAGTGAAGAATGGAGTATGACGTCCACCCTCTTCTTTAGATAGTACGTAAACCTCAGCTTGGAACTTTGTATGTGGAGTGATTGTACCAGGTTTAGCTAGTACTTGACCACGGTTGATATCTTCACGAGCAACCCCACGAAGAAGTGCACCAATGTTGTCTCCAGCTTCTGCATAGTCAAGAAGCTTACGGAACATTTCAACACCAGTTACAGTTGTTTTAGAAGCTTCTTCAGCAAGACCGATGATATCTACTTCATCCCCTACTTTTACTACTCCACGCTCAACACGTCCAGTAGCAACAGTACCACGACCAGTGATTGAGAATACATCCTCAACTGGCATCATGAAAGGTTTTTCAGTGTCACGGTCAGGTCTTGGAATATACTCATCAACCGCATCCATTAGTTCATAGATTGCGTTAACGTATTTTTCTTCGCCTTCAAGCGCTTTAAGAGCAGAACCTTTGATTACTGGTACATCATCACCAGGGAAGTCATACTCAGAAAGAAGGTCACGAACTTCCATTTCTACTAGTTCAAGAAGTTCTTCGTCGTCTACCATGTCACATTTGTTTAAGAATACTACAATCGCAGGTACACCTACTTGACGAGAAAGTAGAATGTGCTCACGAGTTTGTGGCATTGGACCATCAGCAGCAGATACTACAAGGATAGCTCCGTCCATTTGTGCAGCACCAGTGATCATGTTTTTAACATAGTCAGCGTGACCTGGGCAGTCAACGTGTGCATAGTGACGAGTTTCAGTTTCATACTCAACGTGCGCAGTTGAAATTGTGATTCCACGCTCACGCTCTTCTGGAGCACCATCGATTTGATCGTATGCACGAGCTTCACCGATACCGAATTTGTTGAATAGTACTGTAGTTATTGCAGCTGTTAAAGTTGTTTTACCGTGGTCAACGTGACCAATAGTTCCAATGTTAACGTGATCTTTGGAACGATCAAATTTTGCTTTACCCATTTATAGTTCCTCCTTTAAGTAAGTAAAAGTTTTTTTTATTATAAATGTATAGCGTGCTTAGGAACAACGGTTATGAAATTCCTAAGCATACAATACAAGTTATACTAGATGAATGTCAACAAATTGTATTATTCACCAGCATTTTTCTTGATGATTTCTTCTCCAATGCTCTTAGGTACTTCTTCGTAGTGATCAAAGTGCATGGTGTATGTTCCACGACCTTGTGTATTAGAACGAAGTGCAGTTGCATAACCAAACATTTCAGCAAGTGGAACGAATGCTTTTACAACTTGAGCAGCTCCACGAGCTTCCATACCTTCTACACGTCCACGACGAGAAGTTACATCACCCATGATGTCTCCCATGTATTCTTCCGGGATAACAACTTCTACTTTCATCATAGGTTCAAGTAGAACTGGGTTACATTTATTTTTCGCAGCTTTAAGTGCCATTGAAGCAGCAACTTTAAACGCTGTTTCGTTGGAGTCGACATCGTGGTAGCTTCCATCAAATAAAGTCGCTTTAATGTCAACTAGTGGATAACCAGCTAAAACACCGTTTTCCATCGCTTCTTTAACACCAGCTTCTACTGAGCCGATATATTCACGCGGAACAGATCCACCAACGGTCTTGTTTTCAAATTCAAATCCAGCGCCTTCTTCATTTGGCTCAAATTTGATCCAAACGTGACCATATTGACCACGACCACCAGATTGACGAACAAATTTACCTTCCACATCAGCGGAAGCGCGGAATGTTTCACGATAGGATACTTGAGGAGCACCTACGTTTGCTTCCACTTTAAATTCACGCTTCATACGGTCTACGATAATATCAAGGTGAAGCTCACCCATACCAGAAATAATCGTTTGACCAGTTTCCGGGTTTGTTTCTGTTTTGAATGTTGGATCCTCTTCTGCAAGTTTACCAAGCGCAACCGCCATTTTATCTTGGTCAGCTTTTGACTTAGGTTCGATTGCAACCGAGATAACTGGTTCAGGGAATTCCATAGATTCAAGAATTACAAGATTCTTTTCATCACATAGAGTATCACCAGTACCTGTATCTTTTAGACCTACTGCACCAGCGATGTCCCCAGCGTAAACTTCTGCAATCTCTTCACGAGAGTTTGCGTGCATTTGTAGAATACGACCTACACGCTCACGCTTGTCTTTCGTAGAATTTTTTACGTAAGAACCAGATTGTAGTGTTCCTGAATACACACGGAAAAATGTTAATTTACCTACGAACGGATCTGTTGCAACTTTAAATGCAAGTGCAGAGAACGGCTCGTCGTCGCTCGCTTTACGAACAACTTTTTCTTCCGTTTGTGGAACGATACCTTCAATTGGAGGTACATCTGTTGGAGCTGGTAGGTAGTCTACTACTCCATCAATTAAAAGCTGAACCCCTTTGTTTTTGAAAGCAGATCCACAGAATACTGGATAGAATTCAACACTTAGAGTTGCTTTACGGACAGCAGCTTTAAGCTCATCGTTAGAGAATTCTTCACCTTCTAAGTATCTCATCATTAGCTCTTCATCTAATTCAGCTACAGCTTCAATTAGTTTTGTGCGGTATTCTTCCGCTTGAGCTTTCATGTCATCTGGAATCGGACGAGCTTCAGCACGGGTACCAAGGTCATCCAAGTAGTAGAATGCTTCCATTGTAATCAAGTCAATGATTCCTTCGAAATCATCTTCTGCTCCGATTGGAAGTTGTACCGGATGTGCATTAGCACCTAAACGATCTCCTAAAGTCTTAACAGAGTATAGGAAATCTGCTCCGATTTTATCCATTTTGTTTACAAAAACAATTCTAGGTACACCGTAAGTTGTAGCTTGGCGCCAAACTGTTTCTGTTTGTGGTTCTACACCTGATTGTGCATCTAATACTGCTACGGAACCGTCAAGTACACGTAATGAACGTTCAACTTCTACTGTGAAGTCCACGTGTCCTGGTGTATCAATGATGTTAATACGGTGACCTTTCCATTGCGCAGTTGTTGCAGCAGATGTGATCGTGATACCACGTTCTTGCTCTTGCTCCATCCAGTCCATTTGAGAAGCACCTTCGTGTGTTTCTCCAATTTTATGGATACGTCCTGTATAGAAAAGAATACGCTCGGTTGCTGTTGTTTTACCCGCATCAATGTGCGCCATTATACCGATATTACGAGTCTTTTCCAAGGAGAACTCTCTAGGCATGAATGTTGTCTCCTTCCTGAATAAAGATTAATTTGTTTGTTGCTTAGTATAAACAGACTAGCCTAAGAGCATGTAGCTTTCTAGGCTAATCTTATTTTTAATCGCTACGATCTTACCAACGGTAGTGAGCAAACGCTTTGTTTGCTTCCGCCATTTTGTGCATATCTTCGCGTTTCTTAACAGAAGCACCTGTGTTGTTAGATGCATCCAAGATTTCGTTAGCTAGACGCTCTTCCATTGTTTTTTCTCCGCGTAGACGAGAGTAGTTTACAATGTAACGTAGACCTAGTGCTTGACGACGTTCCGGACGAACTTCAACCGGCACTTGGTAGTTAGATCCACCAACACGACGAGCACGTACTTCAAGTACTGGCATAACATTTTTCATTGCTTGCTCAAATACTTCCATAGCGTTTTGACCGCTACGCTCCTCCACTAGTTCGAAAGCTTTATAAAGAATTTTTTGAGCTTTTCCGCGTTGTCCATCCACCATAATTTGGTTGATTAGACGAGTTACTAGCTTAGAGTTATGAATCGGATCTGGCAAGACATCACGCTTTGGTACTGGTCCTTTACGTGGCATATGTCCCCCTCCTTCCCTTTAATGTTTGATAGTTTTTAAGACATTATTTTTTAGGTTTCTTAGTTCCGTATTTAGAACGTCCTTGCATACGGCCATCTACACCAGCAGTATCTAACGCTCCACGAACGATGTGATAACGCACCCCTGGTAAATCCTTAACACGTCCACCACGGATTAGAACAACACTGTGCTCTTGTAGGTTGTGACCAATACCAGGAATGTAAGCAGTAACCTCAATTCCGTTAGTCAAACGCACACGAGCATATTTACGAAGTGCAGAGTTCGGTTTCTTTGGTGTTAGAGTACCAACACGAGTACATACTCCACGTTTTTGAGGAGAAGATTGGTTTGTCAAAGACTTTTTGAAGCTGTTGTAGCCTTTGTTAAGTGCAGGTGAGTCAGATTTTTTACCTTTGCTCACACGACCTTTACGTACAAGTTGATTAATTGTAGGCATCTATTTTTCCTCCTTTCGGCAATGTTTTGTAATACCACATATCCAGGTGGTTCATAACAAGGCAAAAAACAAAGCTTTCGCGAATTTCCCGCCAAAACTTTATTGCTTTATCGCCACTGTCGCAGTCCCCACATCTATTCCACATGCTGATCAGCATCATCAGCTATAACAACCTCACTAACTTCACCATTTTTCATGGCTTTCAAAGTTTGCTTGGTTCCTATTATCAAACCAGTTTTCACCTGTGCCACTTTATCATAAGACATTTACATATCCTCCAAAGCAACAAGGATAATCGGAAGCACCTTGAATATATTATCATCCAACTATTTTAATGTCAACTTAAAATATGGGAAATTTATAATAGGTTTACAGAGAGGAAGGGCAAGCAATGCTACCCTTCTCCTCCTTCAAAACCATCATTCAAGGAGTCTTCCTCTTTTAACCTTGTCTTGAAATAATATTGTAGTACTACTGAGTGATCTCTTCTGTGAAATTCGATTCAACTAGTTCGTCTACTGGCTCATCTGTTTTTGCCGTTATCTTACGGTATTTTTGCATACCTGTACCGGCAGGAACCAATTTCCCAATAATTACATTCTCTTTCAGTCCTAGCAATTCATCACGTTTTCCTTTAATCGCTGCATCTGTCAAGACACGAGTTGTTTCTTGGAAGGATGCGGCAGACAAGAAGGAATCCGTTTCAAGAGATGCTTTTGTAATACCAAGAAGTACCGGGCGACCAACAGCAGGTTGGTTTCCTTCCAATAACACTTCTCTGTTTGCATCGCGGAATTGATGGATTTCCAAGAGTGAACCTGGTAAAACTTCTGTATCACCAGCGTCAGCAACACGTACTTTGCGAAGCATTTGTCTTACCATAACCTCGACGTGTTTATCTCCGATTTCTACCCCTTGCATACGGTAAACTTTTTGTACTTCTTTGAGTAGATATTCTTGTACGCCATCGATACCTTGAATTTTCAATAGTTCTTTAGGGTCTACAGAACCTTCTGTCAGCTCTTGACCTGCAATGACTTCATCACCAATAGAAACTTTTACCCTTGCACCATATGGAGCGGTATAAGATTTTGTTTCTACTGCGCCTTGAATCACAATTTCTTGTTTGTCTTTGACTTCATTAATGTCTTGAACCGTACCATGGATTTCACTAATGACGGCCTGACCTTTCGGGTTACGGGCTTCAAATAGCTCTTGGATACGAGGTAAACCTTGCGTGATATCGTCTCCAGCTACCCCACCAGTGTGGAAGGTACGCATCGTAAGCTGTGTACCAGGTTCCCCGATGGACTGTGCTGCGATAATACCAACTGCTTCTCCTACTTCTACCTCATCACCCGTAGCTAAGTTACGACCGTAACATTTCTTACATACACCATGCTTCGTATTACACGTGAAGACAGAGCGTATCATAAGCTGTTCAATTCCCGCATCGACAATTTGCTTTGCTTTATCCTCTGTAATTACTTCATTACGTTCGGCAAGCAATTCTTTTGTTTCTGGGTGGTAGATGGTTTGGAAGGATGTCCTTCCAATTAGTCGGTCAATCAACGGCTCGATCATTTCTGTTCCTTCCTTAATCGATTGAACAGTTAGACCGCGATCGGTGCCACAATCTTCTTCACGAACGATAACATCTTGAGCGACGTCAACCAATCTACGAGTTAAGTAACCAGAATCGGCTGTTTTCAAGGCTGTATCTGCTAGACCTTTACGAGCACCGTGTGTAGAAATAAAGTACTCTAATACCGTTAAGCCTTCACGGAAACTAGACTTGATCGGTAACTCAATAATTCGACCAGCTGGGTTGGCCATTAGACCACGCATACCTGCAAGCTGTGTAAAGTTAGATGCGTTACCACGAGCCCCGGAATCACTCATCATGAAAATTGGGTTGCGTGGATCCAAGGATTTCATCAATCTTTCTTGGATATCATCTTTTGCTTTAGACCAGATAGCGATAACTCGGTCGTAACGCTCTTCCTCCGTAATTAAACCGCGACGGAATTGTTTCAGAACTTTATCTACTTTTGTCTGAGCTTCGTCTAAAATCTCCTGCTTATCTCCTAATACAACGATATCAGATACCCCAACCGTAATACCTGCTTTCGTTGAGTAGCTAAAGCCAAGATCCTTCATTCGGTCAAGCATTTTTGACGTTTCACTAATCTTAAATCGTTTAAATACCTCTGCGATAATGTTACCCAAAATTCCCTTTTTGAATGGTGGGATAATGTCACGTTTCGCTATCTCTTCCTTAATGTTCGTTCCTTTTTCCACAAAGTAGTGTTCTGGTGTCTTCACTTCCAGATTCGTTTGTGTAGGCTCATTCATGTAAGGGAAAGAACTAGGTAATGTTTCATTGAATATAAGCTTACCAACTGTTGTTAACAATAGCTTCGTGTTTTGTTCTTCCGTAAAGGTTTGGTTTCCTAAAGATCCTGCATATACCGCAATACGAGTATGCAAGTGTACATATCCATTTTGATAGGCGATTAATGCTTCATTCAGATCTTTAAAGACCATTCCTTCCCCAACGGCGTCCTTACGTTCTAACGTAACGTAGTAATTACCTAAAACCATATCCTGAGATGGTGTAACAACAGGTTTACCATCTTTCGGGTTTAGAATGTTTTGGGCAGCAAGCATTAAGATTCTTGCCTCTGCTTGTGCTTCTGCTGATAACGGTACGTGAACCGCCATTTGGTCCCCATCAAAGTCGGCGTTATACGCTGTACAAACGAGGGGATGAAGACGAATAGCACGACCCTCTACCAATGTTGGTTCGAACGCTTGAATACCTAGACGGTGAAGCGTAGGGGCACGGTTTAGTAATACCGGATGCTCTTTAATCACTTCTTCTAGTACATCCCAAACTTCTGGGTGTAAGCGTTCAATTTTACGTTTTGCCGATTTAATATTATGAGCAAGGCCTTTGGCTACTAGCTCTTTCATAATAAATGGCTTGAACAACTCTACTGCCATTTCTTTTGGAAGACCACATTGGTACATTTTCAAATGTGGACCTACGACGATAACAGAACGTCCAGAGTAGTCCACACGCTTACCTAATAGGTTTTGACGGAAACGACCTTGTTTCCCTTTCAACATATGAGACAAGGATTTCAATGGACGGTTACCCGGTCCTGTGACAGGACGTCCACGACGACCATTATCAATCAACGCATCAACCGCTTCTTGAAGCATACGTTTTTCGTTTTGAACGATAATACTTGGTGCCCCAAGATCTAATAAACGTTTTAAACGATTATTACGGTTAATAACACGACGATATAGATCATTTAAGTCAGATGTAGCGAATCGCCCACCATCCAATTGGACCATTGGCCGTAATTCTGGCGGAATGATTGGTAGCACATCTAAAATCATCCAAGAAGGCTCATTTCCAGAATTCCGGAATGCTTCTAACACTTCTAGACGTTTAATGGCACGAGTTCTTCTTTGACCTTGTGCAGTTTTCAGTTCTTCCTTCAACAATCCAACTTCTTTATCTAAATCGATATCTTGTAAAAGTTTACGAATTGCCTCTGCTCCCATCTGAGCTTGGAAGCTTTGCCCATACTTATCACGATAAGCACGGTATTCCTTCTCAGAAAGAAGTTGTTTCTTTTCTAGCGCTGTATCTCCAGAGTCTGTCACGATATATGCCGCAAAGTATATAACTTCTTCTAGAGCTCTTGGAGACATATCAAGAACAAGACCCATTCGGCTAGGGATACCTTTGAAATACCAAATGTGAGAAACTGGGGCAGCAAGCTCAATGTGCCCCATACGCTCACGACGTACTTTCGCTTTGGTTACTTCTACACCACAGCGGTCACAAACGACACCTTTATAGCGAACACGTTTGTATTTTCCACAGTGACATTCCCAGTCCTTTTGTGGTCCAAAGATTCTTTCACAAAATAGACCATCTTTCTCTGGTTTTAATGTACGATAGTTTATCGTTTCTGGCTTTTTGACTTCACCATAAGACCAAGAACGGATTTTATCCGGTGAAGCTAAACCAATTTTCATAAATTCAAAATTGTTAACATCTAACAAGGGGCCTACCTCCCTTTTAGTCTCCAGCTATATCACGAATCAAGTGTTTACAAACGTTCTTACATCTGACCTTCTTCTACTTCCAAATTCAACTTATCTGCGGATTGCGTATCATCTTCTTCAATGTCGCGGAGCTCAATCTCTTGCTCATCTGCAGAAAGCATTTTAACATCCATACCAAGACTTTGAAGTTCTTTGATGAGTACTTTAAACGATTCAGGAATTCCTGGCTCAGGAACGTTGTCTCCTTTTACGATCGCTTCGTACGTTTTCACACGTCCAACTACGTCATCCGACTTAACCGTCAAAATCTCTTGCAAGGTATATGCAGCACCGTAAGCTTCAAGTGCCCAAACCTCCATCTCCCCGAAACGTTGACCACCAAATTGTGCCTTACCACCAAGTGGCTGTTGCGTAACAAGAGAGTATGGCCCTGTGGAACGAGCATGAAGCTTATCATCAACCATGTGTGCTAGCTTAATCATATACATAACACCAACAGATACACGGTTATCGAACGGTTCACCTGTTCTCCCATCATAAAGAATAGTCTTCGCGTCTCTCGGCATACCAGCTTCTTCTAGTGTTTCCCACACATCTTCTTCACGCGCACCGTCAAATACAGGAGATGCGACATGAATGCCTAGTGCACGTGCAGCCATACCAAGGTGTAATTCAAATACCTGTCCGATATTCATACGAGATGGTACCCCTAATGGGTTTAACATGATATCGATAGGTGTTCCGTCTGGTAAGAACGGCATATCTTCTTCTGGTAAGATTTTAGAGATAACCCCTTTGTTACCGTGACGTCCTGCCATTTTATCCCCTTCGTGAATCTTACGTTTTTGAACGATATACACACGAACGAGTTGGTTAACGCCTGGTGGAAGTTCATCCCCATCTTCACGGTTAAAAATCTTAACATCTAGCACAATACCACCAGCACCGTGAGGAACACGTAAAGAAGTATCTCTTACTTCTCTCGCTTTCTCTCCGAAAATAGCATGAAGTAGACGTTCTTCTGCAGATAGTTCCGTAACCCCTTTAGGTGTTACTTTTCCTACTAGTAAATCCCCGTCACTTACTTCTGCACCAACACGGATAATTCCACGCTCGTCAAGGTCGCGTAATGCTTCCTCCCCAACATTCGGAATGTCACGAGTAATTTCTTCCGGTCCTAGCTTTGTATCTCTGGCTTCTGATTCATATTCTTCAATATGGATAGAAGTATAGACATCGTCTTTAACAAGGCGCTCACTCATGATGATTGCATCCTCATAGTTGTACCCTTCCCATGTCATGAAGCCAACGAGAACGTTACGTCCTAATGCAAGCTCCCCATCTTCCATAGAAGGTCCATCTGCTAGAATCTCACCTTTAACTACGTGATCTCCTAGACTCACAATCGGGCGTTGGTTGTAGCAAGTACCTTGGTTAGAACGAATAAACTTCTGTAGACGATAACGATCTACGTCACCTTTTACTTGCTTACCATCCACTTCTGTTACCCTTCTAACATGAATTTCTTTAGCTTCTACACGTTCCACAACACCTTCATGCTTACAAATAACCGCAGCACCTGAGTCTTTACCTGATACGTATTCCATACCTGTACCAACAATTGGAGCTTCTGGTTTCATTAATGGTACCGCTTGTCGCTGCATGTTTGCGCCCATAAGCGCACGGTTCGAGTCATCGTTTTCCAAGAATGGAATACAAGCTGTCGCTGCCGATACTACTTGTTTTGGAGATACGTCCATATAATCAATTCGATCACGAGGAACCACTGTGTTTTCCCCACGGAAACGAGCAATAACTTCATCATCCACGAACGATAAATCCTCAGATAATCTAGCATTCGCTTGCGCTACTACGTAATTATCTTCTTCATCTGCTGTTAAATAATCAATTTGCTCGGTTACCTTTCCGGTTTCCGG
The DNA here is from genome assembly GCF_007301515.1 of Radiobacillus deserti. Classification (GTDB taxonomy): domain Bacteria; phylum Bacillota; class Bacilli; order Bacillales; family Amphibacillaceae; genus Radiobacillus; species Radiobacillus deserti. The sequence goes on along the minus strand of NZ_CP041666.1, from coordinate 139,743 downwards.
ATCTACACGACGATAAGGTGTTTCTATAAATCCAAACGTATTCACTTTCGCATAGGATGACAATGAGTTAATCAACCCGATATTCGGTCCCTCAGGTGTCTCAATCGGACACATACGACCATAGTGGGAATAGTGAACGTCACGCACTTCGAAACCAGCTCGTTCACGCGTTAAACCACCAGGTCCCAAGGCGGATAGACGACGTTTGTGCGTTAATTCCGCTAACGGGTTTGTTTGATCCATAAATTGAGATAATTGAGAGCTACCAAAGAACTCCTTAATAGATGCGATAACCGGTCTAATATTAATAAGCTGTTGTGGCGTAATAGAAGAAGTGTCTTGAATAGACATTCTCTCACGTACCACACGCTCCATTCTAGAAAGACCGATACGGAATTGGTTTTGCAACAATTCTCCAACCGAACGAAGACGACGGTTCCCTAAATGGTCGATATCGTCCGTGTCACCGACTTGATGTAGAATGTTAAAGAAGTAGCTAATCGCAGCTAAAATATCTGCGGGTGCAATGTTCTTCACACTTTTTTCTACATTTGCATTGCCAATCACGTTTAATGTTTTTTCCCCTTCAGGGTCTGTAGGGTCGACAATTTTGATGGATTGAATCTTGATAGGATCCTCTAATACACCCTCATGAGGCTCGAGGATTTGCTCTCCAAAATTGTTTTCTTCCCCTTCCAAATACGGAAGTAGTTTGTTTAATAGACGGCGATCAATTTTATCACCTTTTTGCGCTAACACTTCCCCTGTTTCAGGATCTGCAAGTGTTTCTGCAAGCGTTTGATTAAACAAACGATTCTTAATATGAAGTTTTTTGTTTATTTTATAGCGACCTACGTGCGCTAAATCATAACGTTTAGGGTCAAAGAATCTTGATACGAGTAAGCTTTTTGCGTTTTCAACAGTTGGTGGTTCACCAGGACGTAGACGCTCATAAATTTCTAACAATGCTTTCTCGCTATTCTCCGTGTTATCCTTTTCTAACGTGTTACGCAAGTATTCATTTTCACCAATTAGATCAATGATTTCTTGATCTGTACCAAAACCAAGTGCTCGTAACAAAACGGTAATTGGTAGTTTACGCGTACGGTCAATACGTACGTGCACGACATCTTTCGCATCTGTTTCAAACTCCAACCACGCACCACGGTTTGGAATAACAGTTGCTGTGTAGCCACGTTTACCATTTTTATCAACTTTTTTACTGTAGTACACGCTCGGCGAGCGGACTAACTGAGAAACAATAACACGTTCTGCACCATTAATAATAAAGGTACCCGTGTCCGTCATTAATGGGAAATCGCCCATAAAGACTTCTTGTTCTTTTACTTCGCCTGTCTCATTATTAAGAAGACGAACTTTCACACGAAGAGGAGCGTTATAAGTAACATCTCTTTCCTTCGACTCATCCACAGGATACTTCGGTTCGCCAAGACTGTAGTCTACGAATTCCAAAGATAGATTACCTGTAAAATCCTCGATTGGAGAAATATCCTGGAACATTTCTCTCAAACCTTCTTCTAAAAACCATTCGTAAGAAGCGGTCTGAATCTCGATAAGATTCGGTAACTCAAGTACTTCGCTAATGCGTGCATAACTTCTACGTTGGCGGTGTCGTCCATACTGAACTAGTTGACCTGTCAACTGATTCACCCCTCAAATCAAGAATAAAAAATTAGAAAAACTAGGATTACGCCATGTATAATGGTCAAAAATCCATGTTTTGCTGTAGCAAACTTCTTCAAAAATATTTTTGAAGACAGGAAACAAATTGCTTTACCAGAAGGTAAAGCATCCAGACTATTAAGTAAATGACTTAAAATCTTGGAAGTTATATGCTTACTTAATAGGATTCTTCGACAAAACATGCCGAACAAACTTGTGAACAGAGCTTTTCAACACAAGTTTATGATGACATTCACCGGAATGAATGTATTTCCTTCTTTCAATCTAACGTTAGACTTCCTTAAAACCAAGGAAAAAAGAACGAAAAAACCATGCCATTTCAATAAAATTAACCAGTTTTACCATTGTTACCAACAGTATGTAATTTATACAATTTACACTGAATTAAAATTTCCTCTTGACAAGGTAAGTCGCCTATTGGCATTTTTTAATATTACCACATAGCTGGAATCAGGTCAAACGTAAATGTCAAGTATTTATTGAGATTTTTTCGCGCAAAAAATATAATAGCCTTTATTTTTCGTCACTAGCTCTACCTCTTCAAAAAGTTCTTCTAACTTACTTTTAGCAGACGGTGCACCTTGTTTTTTTTGAATAACAATCCACAATTCGCCTTTCGGAACAAGTGCATCGAAACAATCTTCGAACATTTGAAAAATCAATTGTTTACCAGCCCGAATAGGAGGATTAAGCAAAATACTAGAGAAGCACTTTTCTTTAAAGGATTCTAAACGGTCACTTTGGATGACTTCCACATTATGTATGTTATTCGTTGTTGCATTTGTACGAGCTAATTCAACAGCTCGTTGATTAATATCGGATAATATAAAGAATCGGTCAGGGTGAGATTTTGCTAAGGAGAGTCCAATTGGTCCATATCCACACCCTAGGTCTAAAATATCCCCCGGGACATCTGAAACCTCGAATGCTTCAATCAATGTTCTGGAACCAAAGTCGACTTCATTTTTAGAGAAAACACCGTGATCACTCATAAATGTAAACGTATGACCTTTCAATTCAAACTTCCACGCTTTAGGATCACTGACGGAATGAGGTTGTTCTGAGTAGTAATGATCAGACATTCCAACACCTACTTTACATAATATCTATTTCTCTTATTACATCGACATTTGTCTAAATAAGTAGAAACATTTACTAGTATAAGCAAAAGCCCGCCATAATATGGCGAGCTTTTTTCATTTACTATTTTAATTCAACAGATGCTCCAGCTTCTTCAAGCTTAGCTTTCATTTCTTCAGCTTCTTCTTTAGCTACGCCTTCTTTGATTGCTCCAGGAGCGTTATCTACAAGATCTTTTGCGTCTTTAAGACCAAGACCTGTGATCTCACGAACCGCTTTAACAACTTTAATTTTAGAAGCACCAGCATCAGTAAGTACTACATCAAATTCTGATTTTTCTTCAGCAGCGTCCCCGCCAGCTCCACCTGCAACAGCAACTGGTGCAGCAGCAGTTACTCCAAATTCTTCTTCAATAGCTTTTACTAAATCGTTCAATTCAAGAACTGTCATTTCTTTGATTGCTTCGATGATTTGTTCTTTAGACATGTTTAGTTCCTCCTTATAATTTTTGTTTTAGTTAAACGTATCTAAAATAGGCATTAAGCGCCTTGTTCTTCTTTTTGCTCAGCCACAGCTTTTGTAGCGTAAGCGAAGTTGCGCATAGGTGCTTGAAGCACGCTGAGCACCATAGATAGTAAGCCTTCGTAGCTTGGTAGATCTGCAAGCTCTTTAATTTGTTCAAGCGTTGCTACCTTACCTTCGATGATTCCACCTTTGATTTCAAGCGCTTCGTGCTCTTTCGCAAAGTTGTTCAATACTTTAGCTGGTGCTACTACATCTTCAGGACTGAAAGCAATAGCAGTAGGACCTACTAGTGTTTCTGAAAGTTCACCAAGTTCCGCTTGCTCAGCAGCACGACGGCTCATTGTGTTTTTGTACACTTTGAATTCAACGCCTACTTCACGCAATTTAGAACGAAGCTCTGTAACTTCAGATACATCAAGTCCACGGTAGTCGACAAGGATTGTTGACTTACTTTCACGGAATTTGTCAGCGATTTCTGTAACAACTTGCTTTTTTAGCTCTAGTGTTTTAGACATTTTTCCACCTCCTATTGACTTTCCATCATACCGTTAGATCACCATGACCATGAAAAAAAACCTCCATGTAGACATGGAGGTTTTGATTAGACATGATAATAGCGTTCGTACCATTCTATATCGATAACCTCGGCAGGATATTAAGCACGATGTGCACCCACTGTCTACGGTATAACGTATTTAAATTGAGTTGATTAACACAACATGATAGATTATATCGAAACGTTTGTATAAAGTCAATAGCAAACGATATTAACGACGAACATAAGTAGAAACGTCTACTTTAATTCCAGGCCCCATTGTAGAAGAGATTGCAGCATTACGCATGTAAATCCCTTTTGCAGCTTGTGGTTTTGCTTTAAGTAGCGTATCTACAAGCGCTTCAAAGTTTTCAATAAGCTTCGCTTCATCAAAAGAAACTTTCCCAATTGGAACATGGACGTTAGACTGTCTGTCTACACGATATTCTACTTTACCAGCTTTGATTTCTTGTACTGCTTTTTCTACTTCAAACGTAACAGTACCAGTTTTAGGGTTTGGCATTAAACCTTTTGGTCCTAGTACACGACCTAGTTTACCAACCTCAGCCATCATATCTGGTGTAGCAACCACTACATCAAAATCAAACCAACCTTGGTTAATTTTATTGATTAGGTCTTGTTCTCCAACGTAATCTGCACCAGCAGCTTCTGCTTCTTTCGCTTTATCACCTTTTGCGAAAACTAACACACGTTGGGTTTTACCAGTACCGTTAGGAAGTACCATAGCACCTCTAATTTGTTGGTCCGCTTTCTTAGGATCTACACCTAGACGGAAAGCAGCTTCTACTGTTTCGTCAAAATTAGCTTTTGCAGTTTGTTTCACTAAATCAATTGCCTCTTTAACTTCATAGGCTTTTGTACGATCAATAAGCTTCAATGCTTCTTGTTGCTTCTTCGTTTTCTTTGCCATTTTTCTTCCTCCTTGAATGTGGTTTTAACGGTTATACCTCCCACTTTTAAAAAGCGGAGCGGGTCATTCTTTACAACCCGTCGAGCTTATTCCAAGGTTCTCGTATTACGATGTCATACCTTAGAAAAAGGTTGCGTCATGGAGTTTCCACCATTACCGCAACCTTACATGTCTACATGCATGCTTGCCTAAGAATTAGTCTTCTACAACAATTCCCATACTACGCGCTGTACCTTCTACCATACGCATAGCAGCTTCAATATCAGCAGCATTCAAGTCAGGCATTTTTGTTTCTGCAATTTCTTTCACCTTGTCACGCTTAATTGTCGCAACTTTATTACGGTTTGGTTCGCCTGATGCAGTTTCGATACCAACTGCTTTCTTAAGAAGAACAGCAGCAGGTGGAGTTTTTGTAATAAATGTAAAGGAACGGTCTTCAAATACCGTAATTTCAACTGGAATGATTAAGCCTGCTTGATCTTGCGTGCGGGCATTAAACTCCTTACAGAATCCCATGATATTAACACCTGCTTGACCTAGTGCCGGCCCAACTGGTGGTGCTGGATTTGCTTTCCCTGCAGGGATTTGAAGTTTTACAACTTTGATAACTTTTTTAGCCACGAGACACACCTCCTTAAGTCCGTGATGTGGTAATAGGGTCGTCCCCTCCCACTCCATAAATATACGCATAAAACCTTATACTCGAGGCATAAAGAACATAAGAATTTTAGCATCTTTCCGAAACAATTGCAAGTAATGTTTAAGAATCGTTTCGATTCTTTCCACTTTTAAAGCTTGGCAATCTGTGTGAAATCTAACTCAACAGGGGTTTCTCTTCCGAACATATTAACATGGACTTTCACTTTTTGCTTATCCATGTCGATATGCTCGATAGAACCAGTGAAATTATTGAATGGTCCATCAATAACACGAACATTTTCTTTTATTTCGAAATCAATTTCTGTTACCTGTTCTTCCATACCCATGCGTTTCAAGATCATGTCCGCTTCTTCCGGTAAGAGAGGGGTAGGTTTTGAACCTGAACCAGCAGAACCTACGAAGCCTGTTACTCCTGGGGTGTTGCGCACGACATACCAAGAGTCATCCGTCATAATCATCTCCGTAAGTACGTAACCAGGAAACACTTTCTTCTTCGCTACCTTTTTCTTTCCATTTTTAATTTCTGTTTCTTCGTCTTCTGGAACGATAACACGGAAGATTTTATCTTCCATACCCATAGTAGCTAATCTTTTTTCAAGGTTCGTTTTGACTTTGTTTTCATATCCAGAATACGTGTGTACCACATACCAGTTTTTCTCCATACGTTTAGGACAAATTCCTCTGCCCTTCCCTCCCTTATTTTCAGCGTTTATGATCTTACTCACAAATTATTTTCAGACAACCTAAAAAACCCGCTAAACGGGTTTTAATGGCGATTCTTGTAATATCTATCATTATATCATAAACTTACCAATATTATTCAAAAAATAAATTAAGAATTTGAGTAAGTCCTAAGTCTACTAAAGCGAAAAATACACTTACAAAAGCTACTGTGGCCACTACCGTAATCGTATAGCGAGTTAAGTCACGACCTTTTGGCCAAGTAACCTTTTTCATTTCCTTCGAAACATTCTTAAAGAACGTTAACACATTCATGCTCGTACCTCCAAACTTACGCCATCTGGCTTCTTCCTACTTCGTCTCCCGGTGTATAGTGTGGTTTCCACACGTTTTACAATACTTTTTAGATTCTAGCCGTTCGGTTTGATTATCTTTATTTTTACTTGTAGTATAGTTCCTACTCGAACATACCTCACAAGCCAACACTACTTTATTTCTCATTCTATCACCCCATAATGAAGGGTTTTCACTCCTACTAGAGTAGCACGCATGAAAAAGCCTGTCAATTTAAGATTTATAGTGTAATTTCGCTAATTTCTAAATAACGTTCCAGCTTCCGCTTTACTCTTTGCAAGGCGTTATCAATCGATTTCACATGGCGTTTCAATTCCACAGAAATTTCCTGATAGGATCTACCATCCAAATACAAAGATAGAACTTGACGTTCAAGCTCACTCAAAAGCTCCGACATCTTATATTCCATATCACCAAATTTTTCACGATTCACTATCAACTCTTGTGGATCTACTGCTTTTGAACCGGCTATTACGTCTAGTAATGTTCGATCCGATTCTTCGTCATACATCGGCTTGTCCAAAGAAACGTAGGAATTAAGCGGAATATGCTTTTGTCTTGTTGCCGTCTTAATCGCCGTAATAATTTGGCGGGTTACACAAAGCTCTGCAAAGGCTTTAAAGGAAGAGAGCTTGTCCCCCTTATAATCTCGAATCGCTTTATAAAGACCAATCATACCTTCTTGTATAATATCTTCTCGATCGGCACCGATAAGAAAGTATGTTCTGGCTTTTGCACGAACAAAATTTCGATATTTATTGATTAAATAATCTAAAGCTTGACTATGCCCACTATGAACTAAAGAAATGATTTCATCATCTTCTAACGCTGCCCATTCAATTTCCTTATTGTCTGTATCCTTGTGCATGGTGTTCACCCAAGCTTCCCCCCGACGTTTCATGTCGTAGATATATAGTATAATTATACAGTACCAATTTCTGTATCGTCAATAACACGAATATCCAATTACTTCCCGCGCCGCCATTTCTCAAATACATCTAATACTTCTTTAGAAAGTGGAATTTTACTTGGAGGTTTTACATTTCGATGGGTTTCAATATCTTGTTTTATCTCTCTTTGAATAGATTTCACTTCTAGAAGCAGCTCTCTCGCAGATTTCCGTAAAGCACCTTGCGCAAATATCGTTCGTTGCTCCGTATAATCGGAAGTCGCAACATAAACCGTTGTTTTCACATTAATAATCTGTTTTACCAGTCGTTCAATACATTCGTCTGCGGATTCATTTTCCCTGGTAAAAATAACCTCCACTTTATAATTCTTCACCTTCTTTTGGATGCCTCTCACGTAATGTGCATCAAATACAATGATAACACGGTCCCCTTTATACGCCTGATATTCAGCAAGCTGTTCAATCAATAAATCTCTCGCATCCTCTAATTTATCGTCTTTTAATTCCGATAGATAATCCCAAGCCCCAATAATATTATAGCCGTCTACAACCAGTACGTTCATGGTTAATCACCGGGGATTCTTTTACGATAGACTTCGTACATCAATAAGCTTGCTGCTACAGAAGCATTAAGCGAAGAAACCTTCCCTTTCATCGATAGTCGAACAGTCCAATCACATTTCTCTTTCACTAATCGACTCATCCCTTTGCCTTCGTTACCAATGACTATTGCAATTGGAATCGTTCCATCTAGTTCCGTATAATCCTCTTTCCCATCTGCAGCCGTTCCGATGACCCAAACATTTCGTTCCTTTAACTCTTCGATGGTATTCGCAATGTTCGTAACACGTGCTACCGGAATATATTCAATGGCACCTGCGGATGTTTTTGCTACCGTCGCCGTTAGTCCAACCGACCGCCTCTTCGGAATGATCACACCGTGAACCCCAGTAGCGTCCGCGGTTCGTAGAATAGATCCTAGGTTATGAGGATCTTCTATTTCATCAAGAATCATAAAAAATGGAGCTTCGTCTCTTTTCTTCGCCACGTCAAACAAATCCTCGATCGTACTATATTCATAAGCTGCAACAGATGCTGCCACGCCCTGATGGTTACCATTTACTAATTGGTCTAATCTTTTCTTAGGTACTGCTTTTACCGTCGTCCCAGCTTGCTTTGCCAATGCTTGAATTTTATGAGTAGCCTGCTGCTGTAACTGATCAGAGACAAAAACTTTATTGATAGAGCGACCTGACCGTAACGCTTCTATGACGGGATTTTTTCCAATAATCCATTCCTCTGCCATACGTTCAACCCCTTTCCTCTACAAATTGAATGGCACGTTCTATTAATATTTCTAAACGTTTCGTTTCCTCTTGCAAATACAAATATCCTATCAATGCTTCAAATGCAGTACTATATCGATACGTTTGTACATCGGTGTTTTTAGGGACAGTGCCTGATTTGGCATTTCTGCCCCTTCTTACAACCGCTTCTTCCTCTTCTGTCAGTTCCCCTTTTTCTAGCCAATCCCTTATAACCCTCGCTTGTGATTTCGCAGACACAAAAGATACCGCAGATTGATGAAGATGGTTTGGTTTTACTTTCCCCGATTGAATGAGATGATGACGAACGTAGATTTCATAGATAGCATCACCCATATAGGCTAAGGTTAAACTTTTCATCTGTTTAACATCTAATTCTGGCATGCCTTATCCTCTTTTCCAACGCGTCCCTTGAGGCGTGTCTTCCAAAATGATGTTCTGGTCTTTCAAGTCGTCTCTGATTTTATCTGCTAAAGCAAAGTTTTTATCCTTTCTGGCTTGAATTCGTTGTTCAATCAACGCTTCAACTTCTTCATCTAATAACGAATCGGTATTTGCAACAAGGTCGACACCTAATACACCAAGAAGTTTTTCTAATAAGGATTGGAATGCCTCAATTACTTCTTTAGATGTATGGTCCGATTGTAAATAAATATTTGCATCCTTCGTTATATCAAAAAGAACGGCGATTGCATTAGCCGTATTGAAATCATCGTCCATCGCTTCATCAAATCGTTGTTGATAATCCTGAAGCTTTGCTTGCCACTTATCCTGACTTTTATCTAGATCTGTACTGGATTGCTTTCGATGCTCTAAGTTTTCATAAGCATTTACAATTCGATCTAAGCTATTTTTTGCTCCTTGAAGTAATTCATCACTAAAGTTAATCGGATTACGGTAATGAACACTTAGCATGAAAAACCGAAGCACTCTTGGATCGTGCTTTTCAATTAAATCATGTGCTAGAACAAAGTTCCCTAACGACTTAGACATTTTTTCATTGTCGATGTTGATATAGCCATTATGCATCCAGTACCTTGCAAAAGATGTGCCGTTCGCCGCTTCGGACTGAGCAATTTCATTCTCGTGGTGCGGGAAGGTTAAGTCTTGCCCTCCAGCGTGAATATCAATGGTGTCTCCGAGATATTTCTTAGCCATGGCCGAGCACTCAATATGCCAACCAGGTCGTCCTTGACCCCAAGGCGATTCCCAAGCAATTTCACCAGGCTTCGCTTGTTTCCATAGCGCGAAATCTAATGGGTCATCCTTTTTCTCTCCGACTTGAATTCTTGCACCAGACCGTAGTTCATCAATGGATTGATGGGATAGCTTTCCATACTCATCGAAAGAACGAGTGCGGAAATACACATCTCCTTCGGATTCATAAGCATGCCCTTTCTCCACTAGCACTTGAATGAAATCAATAATCTCTCCCATACTCTCCGTAACACGTGGGTGATGTGCTGCCTCTTTGACACCAAGCGCATGAACATCCTGTTTATATGCATCAATAAATCGTTGAGCTACAGTCCCAACCTCTTCTTTTAAATCATTTGCTGCTTTAATAATTTTGTCATCTACGTCCGTGAAATTTAAGACATACTTCACATCATACCCTTTGTATTCTAGGTAACGGCGAACTGTATCAAAGACAATCGCTGGTCGTGCATTCCCAATATGAATGTAATTATACACCGTTGGGCCACACACATACATGCTTACTTTTCCTTCTTCGATTGGGACAAACGGTTCCTTCTTTTTAGTAAGTGTATTATAAATGTTTATGCTCATGGCCTTTCACTCCTTTAAGCTCTATTAACTGTGTCTTCAATTCTTCCATTTCTTTTTCCATGCTTTTAATTTTCTCTGAAACAGGATCGGGTAAAATGTGATGATCCAAGTCACGACGCACTCTTTGACCGTTTTGTACCACAACCCTACCTGGAATTCCGACTACTGTTGAGTGATCCGGAACATCGTGTAGGACCACCGATCCAGCACCAACTTTAGAGCTTTCTCCAATGGTAATGGAACCTAGAATCTTTGCTCCTGTTGCAATAAGTGCATTATCTTTTATCGTCGGATGGCGCTTTCCTTTTTCTTTCCCAGTACCACCTAATGTAACTCCTTGAAAAATCGTAACGTTATTTCCAATCTCACACGTCTCTCCTATTACGACTCCCATTCCGTGATCAATAAAGAAGCGACTACCAATACGGGCACCAGGATGAATTTCGATTCCTGTAAAAAAACGGCTAACTTGCGAAATTACCCGGGCAATAAAGAAGAATTTCTTTCGATAAAAAACATGAGCAATTCGATGCGCCCATATGGCATGTAATCCAGAATATGTCAGTAAGACTTCAATATAAGTTCTTGCAGCTGGATCTTGATCAAACACAACATCTATGTCTTCTTTAAACATTTTGAAAAGCCCCATTGTACGAGCCTCCCTCCTTTACTCTGCTTACGGAAATAAAAAAGCGTCTCTGTGTTCAAAAACACAGAGACGCTTGCTATGCGCGGTCCCACTCTGTTTAGGAGCTTTATACACTCCTCCACTCAACTCTTATAACGGTAGAGTACCGCCTGCGCCTACTACTTTCAACACAAGACTCCGAGGTGCATTTCAAGGATGCGTGCTTAGAATCACTTTCAGCCGGTGGTGATTCTCTCTGTATAAGACGGCGAGCCCCTTACTTCTCCTCGTCAACGTTCGCTTATAGTACTATATACTATATTACATTTCCGATGAAATGTGAAATCATTTTATTTTGTTTAACGTTGCATCAAGACGATTTAACACCACTTCTTTACCTAACAAATGAATAGAATTAGGTAATTCAGGACCATGAACTTGTCCAGTAGTAGCAACTCGAATCGGCATAAATAACTTCTTACCTTTATGGCCTGTCTCTTTTTGCGTTGCTTTTATCTGTGCTTTTATTGTATCCGGTGTAAATTCATTGTCCTCTTTTAAAAAGCTAGCAAATGTTTCTAACACTTCTGGAACCTGTTCTTCGTTTAAGACTTCCATTAGTTCTTCCGTATATTGAATGTCATCCTTAAAGAATAACTCTGTTAGTTCCACAATCTCAGAACCATAGCTTAACTGATCTTTATACAAGCCAATAAGTTCTAACGCCCAGCCCTTTTGCTCTTGGGTCATGTTCTCTGGAAGCTTGCCTGCTTCCATTAAATGGGGAAGACTTAGGCTTACCACCCGATCAAAGTCTGCCGCTTTAATATACTGGTTGTTCATCCACTTTAATTTTTGAGGGTCAAATATCGCAGGGGATGTAGACAATCTTTCTGGATCAAATATCTCAATAAACTGCTCTTTCGTAAAGATTTCTTCTTCTCCAACTGGAGACCAACCTAACAGAGCAATAAAGTTAAATAGCGCTTCTGGCAAATACCCTAAGTTTTTGTATTGCTCAATGAATTGTAGAATGTGTTCATCACGCTTACTAAGCTTTTTGCGATTTTCATTTAGGATAAGCGTCATATGTCCAAATTCTGGTGCCTCCCAACCAAATGCATCATAGATCATCATTTGTTTCGGTGTATTGGAAATATGCTCTTCCCCTCGGAACACATGTGAAATTTCCATGAAGTGATCATCGATTGCAACCGCAAAGTTATACGTAGGAATCCCATTTTTCTTTACGATGACCCAATCTCCAAAGTCACTTGATTCAAACGTAATATTGTCTCGAACAATATCTTTGAAACGATACGTTTTTCCTTCAGGAACTCGGAAACGAATACTTGGCTGGCGCCCTTCCGCTTCAAATTGTTTGACTTGTTCTTCCGTAAGGTCTCGGTGTGCTCCTGAATATTTCGGAACTTTACCTTGCGCTTTCTGTTCTTCACGTTCATTCTCAAGCTCTTCCTCGGTCATGTAGCATTTATACGCTAATCCACGATCCAATAAATCTTGAACGTATTTGTTATAAATGTCTAATCGTTCCGTTTGACGATACGGACCATATGCCCCACCAATGTCCGCGCCTTCGTCCCATTCAATACCTAACCACTTTAGGAAATTAAGCTGACTTTCTTCTCCGCCTTCCACATTACGCTTATCATCTGTATCCTCCGTTCGGATAATAAAGTCTCCACCTAAGTGTCTTGCAAATAAATAATTAAATAATGCCGTTCTCGCATTCCCAATATGAAGATGTCCTGTTGGACTTGGTGCATAACGGACTCTTACCTTCTTTGTCATATTACTGCCCCTTTCTACTTTGTTATGTATCCATTACTCTTGTATCAGTATTGCCACTGCTTGGGCAGCAATACCCTCTTGACGACCTGTAAAGCCTAATTGTTCGGTTGTTGTTGCCTTTACATTTATCTGTGATAGTTCACAATTTAGTATGGAAGCAATGCTCTGCCTAATCTGCTCTATATAAGGTGCCATTTTAGGTGCTTGTGCAATGACTGTACAATCCACATTCCCTAACTGGTAGCCTGCTTCTCTTGCCATATCCCACACTTCTTTTAACAAGACCTTAGAATCAAAGTCTTTAAAAGCTTCATCGGTATCTGGAAAATGCTTTCCGATATCCCCTTCTCCAATTGCTCCCAGTAAGGCATCTGCAATAGTATGAAGCAAAACATCTGCATCAGAATGGCCTAATAACCCTTTTTCAAAAGGAATTTCTACCCCACCGATAATACATGGTCTTCCTTCTACCAGTTGGTGCACATCAAACCCTTGTCCAATTCGATACATCTTTTAATCTTACCTCCCTTGATACCTTGATAGATCTGTACTACCTTTTTAGAAAAGCTTGAGCACGCTTCAAATCTTCAGGAGTTGTAAGCTTCATATTATCGTAACTTCCCATCACAATTTCAACCGGAATATTCAAGCGTTCTACTAAAGACGTATCATCTGTACCTAAAAAATTATCTTCCGCTGCTCTTTGATGGGCATTAAAAATAATATCATATTGAAAAGCTTGAGGCGTCTGTGCAGCCCATAACGTCTTTCGATCTAATGTGTGTAACGTTTGTCCATTACGCTGCTTAATGGTGTCGGTCACAGGGACAGCTAATAGTGCGGCTTTGTGTGCATAAGCTGCTTCTGCCAGAAGGTGTAAGCTTTCCGTTGAAACAAATGGTCGGGCTCCATCATGAATAAACACAATCGTATCCTTGTTCTCCATTGCTTGCAACCCTAAATAAACACTTTCTTGTCTTTCCGCTCCACCTATAGCAATTTTAATCTCCTTACTCGGTTTATACCTGTCTAGCAAGTCTTCTATCCGATCCCTGTCTTTCCTACTCACAACTAAGATAATCGAAGAACACCATGGATCCTTGCTAAATACATCTAGTGTATGAATGATTAAAGGCTTTTTACCTATCACAACAAACTGCTTATTCTCCCCAGCATTCATCCTTTTCCCTTCACCAGCAGCTAATACTATTGCCTGATATTCAAACATGCTAAACCGCCTTTAAAACTTAACGTCTATCTAGCGGACTTGTTAAGTTTACCATTATTATAAATCCATATTTTGATTACATAACAAAAGCGATAACATCGTGTTATCACTTTTGTTTATCTCTATAAAGTTATACCGTTTTTATAGTGCTTTTTCAAGTAATTTAGGTTTCGCAAAGATCATACGACCAGCTGACGTTTGAAGGACACTTGTAATCAAAACTTCAATTGTTTTTCCGATGTAATCCTTCCCTTCTTCGACCACAATCATCGTCCCATCATCTAAATACGCAACACCTTGATTTTGTTCTTTACCGTCCTTAATAACTTGTACGGTCAACTCCTCACCCGGAAGAACGACTGGTTTCACCGCATTTGCTAAGTCGTTAATGTTGAGAACTTGAACATTTTGAAACTCACACACTTTGTTCAAGTTAAAGTCGTTCGTTACGACGATTCCGTTTACCACTTTAGCTAGCTTTACAAGCTTACTATCCACTTCTTGAATGTCTTCAAAATCTTGTTCATAAATCTCTAAATTAATGGGCAGGTCCTTTTGCATACGATTTAAAACATCAAGTCCTCTTCGACCTCTATTTCGTTTTAATACATCGGAGGAATCTGCAATATGCTGTAATTCTTCTAGGACAAACTGCGGAATAACAACCGTTCCCTCTAAGAAACTAGTTTGGCAAATGTCTGCGATTCTCCCGTCAATAATGACACTCGTATCCAGAATCTTCACCTTAGACTCGCTAGAGGAAGCTTCACTCGTTTCTGTTGCTTTTTTCCTTTCCTTGTCTTTCTCTTTCTTTGCAATAGTAAGCAAGGAAAGAAACTCATCTCTACGCTTAAATCCTACCTGGAAGCCTAAATAGCCCAGGATAAACGTTAAAAATAGAGGAAGTACTTGCGAAACAAGTTGAATTTTAATGTCTTTGATTGGAATATTAATAAGATAGGCTATGACTAACCCTATAATGATTCCAAAGCTTCCAAATAAAAGATCTGTTACTGGTGCTTTAATCAATGTTTCCTCTACCCAACGCAAGAAATTCACGATGTGGTCCACAGTCCAAAATGTAAGAAGAAATAGCGTAATTGCTCCTAGAAAGATCCCTACGTATGGAGATTGTATCCAGCTTCCATTTGCAAGATTTAATAGTTTTAATAAATCAGGTATATATAAATACCCAATGGTACCGCCTGCAATGATAATAAATAATTGCACGATTCGTTTTAGCACCACAGTCACCTCCTATTTGACAGTATTGCCTTATTTAAAAAAATTAATCTATTATAAAAAAATAAATGCTATCAAAATATAATGTAGTAAGGCATACAGTCAAATTTATGTTTTTTTTGTTATCTTTTAAATATGACGATCAAAAAATAATTGCTCTTGAATTCGGTTTAAGCCCTCTTTAATTTGCTGAGCTCGTACTTCTCCAACTCCATTTACTTTCACAATTTCTTTTGGAGTTATTTTGACAATCTCGTTTAACTGTCCGAACTCCTGGACAATTTGTTCGATAATCATCATCGGCAATCTTGGAATTTTATACAATATTCTATATCCCTTTGGATAAATAACTTCATCTAGTTTTGTTTTAGCGGAATATCCTAACACTTTCACAATCTCAAGTTCCTCCATTAATTCCGGACTTGAAACTTCCTTCATCTTATCCAACATCATTTGGGGATTCAGTGCTTCTGTTTTTTTGTAGTCCTTCAACAGAAGCATTGCTTCCTGTTCGATGTTGGACATTAATTCTGTTAATTGCAATTGAATGAGGCGGCCCTCTGTTCCTAGCTCATTGACGTAATTCAATATTTCCGACTGAATTCGTAGTACCATTTCAATCCTTCTCATGACCTGAACAACCTCACGTAAGGTAGCCAAATCTTCAAACTCTAATGCGCCTAAATTGGTAATCCCTTGATCCAGAACAAGCTTATACTTTTCTAACGTTTGCATCGCTTGATTGGCTTTAGTTAAAATGACCCCCATATCTCGTAATACATACCGAAAGTTCCCTTTATAAAGGGTGATGACATTTCTTCTTTCCGAGATAGCGATTACTAGATTACCAGTTTGCTTTGCTACCCTTTCCGCTGTGCGATGTCGCATCCCTGTTTCGCTTGACACAACGGTTGGGTCAGGCATTAATTGAACGTTTGCAAACATAATCGTTTGGCCTTCATTATTTAAAATAATGGCTCCATCCATTTTAGCTAATTCATAAAGATTAGATGGAGAAAAGGATGTACGGATAGAAAAACCACCATCGACAATCTGTTTCATCTTGTCGCTAAAGCCTACAACAATTAGTCCACCAGTCTTTGCACGCAATACGTTGTCAATGCCATCTCGTAATGGTGTTCCGGGAGCAACGAATCTCAACATCTCTCCCATTACAATCGGATTTTCATCCTTCCACTGCATGTATCAGCCCCCTAACGTTGCTTTTAGCGCTTCTTGAACAGTGTTTACACCGATTACTTCAATAGATGTAGGAGGTGTCCAGCCTTCTAAATTCTTTTTTGGGATAATAGCGCGCTTGAATCCTAACTTTGCCGCTTCTTGAACTCGTTGATCAATCCTAGCCACCCTTCTTACTTCCCCAGTTAGACCGACTTCTCCGATGAGCACGTCATTCGGCTTTGAAATTTGATCCTTAAAGCTAGAAGCAATACTTACAGCAATCGCTAAGTCGATTGCGGGCTCGTCTAACTTCACACCACCAGCCACTTTTACATAGGCATCTTGATTTTGCAAAAGTAAGCCAACCCTTTTTTCTAGCACTGCCATTAACAAAGGAACACGGTTATGATCTATACCGGTTGCCATTCTTCTAGGATTCCCGAAGCTCGTTGGTGATATTAAGGATTGAATCTCGACAAGCACCGGACGACTACCTTCCATAGAAGCGACCACCGTTGACCCTGCTGCACCTTGAGAGCGCTCCTCTAAGAAGATTTGGGAAGGGTTCAGTACTTCTTGTAAACCTTCTTCCTTCATCTCAAATATCCCCATTTCATTCGTGCTACCAAACCGATTTTTGACTCCTCTCAAGATACGAAAGGTGTGGTGTCGCTCTCCTTCGAAGTAAAGGACAGCATCTACCATGTGCTCCAATAATCTTGGTCCGGCAATAGAGCCTTCTTTTGTCACGTGCCCTACGATAAAAATAGGAATGCTTCTACTCTTTGAAATCCGCATTAATTCACTCGTACATTCACGCACTTGTGAAACACTACCTGGCGCGCTCGTTACTTCCTCCCGATAAATGGTTTGGATGGAATCGATAACGACAAAATCTGGATCTAGTTGATCAATTTGATTTACGATATCGACGAGGTTTGTTTCAGCTAACACATATAGGTTATCTGACATAACCCCTAATCGATCCGCTCTTAATTTGGTTTGTCTAGCAGATTCTTCACCCGATATATAAAGAACCTTTAAAGAACTATCTGCAAGCTGGGAGGACACCTGTAAGAGTAAAGTCGACTTCCCAATACCCGGATCTCCACCGATTAGGACCAGGGAGCCTGGCACGACACCGCCACCTAATACTCGGTTAAACTCGGGCATCTTTGTGCGAATCCTTGGTGTATCCTCAGAAGCAATTGAAGTGATACGTTCTGGTTTCTTATTATCGGATGGTGGAGATACTAATGTATGCCTTGAACCACTTGAAGATGCTACTACTTCTTCTACTAAGCTATTCCAGCTTTGACATCCAGGGC
Source organism: Radiobacillus deserti (assembly GCF_007301515.1). GTDB lineage: Bacteria > Bacillota > Bacilli > Bacillales > Amphibacillaceae > Radiobacillus > Radiobacillus deserti. The sequence continues at coordinate 121,827 of NZ_CP041666.1, read as the reverse complement.
ATTTCCCCATCCATTTTGGGGATTCATAGCCACATTCCTGACAAACAAACCTAGTTTTTTTCTTTGCCAAATGGATCGCCCCTGTCTATTACCATTGTATACGAACAAAATAACATGAAAGTTACATTGTTCTATCAATTTTATTAAAAGTTCCTATTTTTGTCATAAGTGTAACTACCTATATCTTTTTCCCTATATCTTAATAGAGGGTAGAAAAAATCGGAAGGTAAATACCCTCCGATTTTAAAGATGGGTGTACAGTTTTTTATTTATTTTTACTTCCCGGAAACTGTAAATTCACCCTTCTTATTTACATCAATTTTAATTTTTTGTCCTTGCTTAATTGTTTCTTTTAACAGCTCTTCTGAAAGGAGATCTTCTACGTTTTTCTGTAACGAACGACGCAGAGGTCGTGCCCCATATTCAGGATCAAAGCCTTCATCAGCTATTTTTTCAATTGCTTTATCCGTCAATTTGAAATCAATATCTTGCTCCGCTAGTCGTTTTTGAAGCTGTTCAACCATTAGAGTTACAATATCTTTCATATGCTTCTTCTCGAGCGAATGGAACACGATAATTTCGTCTATACGGTTTAAAAATTCTGGGCGGAACGCTTTCTTCAATTCATTCATCACTTTGGATTTCATGTCCTTGTAGTCCGCTTCTTCGTCACCAAGATTAAAGCCAACGTATTTGTTACGTTTTAGTTCATCTGCACCGACGTTAGAAGTCATGATTAGAATTGTATTACGGAAATCCACGACTCTTCCTTTAGAATCCGTTAAACGACCATCTTCTAACACTTGAAGTAATATATTGAATACTTCAGGATGTGCTTTTTCCACCTCATCTAACAGCACAACCGAATAAGGCTTTCTTCTAACCTTTTCCGTTAATTGGCCACCTTCTTCATACCCAACATAACCTGGGGGAGAACCAACTAAACGAGAAGTCGAATGTCTTTCCATATATTCCGACATATCAATGCGAATCATCGATTCCTCATCACCAAACATCGATTCCGCTAGCGCTCTTGCTAGCTCGGTTTTCCCTACTCCTGTTGGTCCTAAGAAGATAAAGGAACCAATTGGACGTTTTGGATCTTTCAATCCTGCTCGTGCTCGACGAATCGCTTTTGAAATGGATTTAACCGCTTCTTCTTGACCAATGACACGATCATGTAAGACTTGCTCCATGTTCAATAAGCGTTCGCTTTCGTCTTTCGTAAGCTTAGAAACTGGAACACCTGTCCAAGTGGATACGACACTCGCAATATCCTCGACTGTTACCTCTGAGCTTTCTTGTCCTTGCTTTTCTTTCCATTCGTCTTTTGTTTTGTCTAGCTCATCACGAAGACGTTGCTCACTATCTCGTAAGGATGCTGCTTTTTCAAATTCTTGGCTTTGAACAGCCGCATCTTTCTCTTTTTTAATTTCTTCCAAGCTTTGCTCTAATTCCTTAAGGTTTGGTGGAGCAGTGTAAGAACGTAAACGGACTTTAGACGATGCTTCATCGATTAAGTCAATCGCCTTATCAGGTAAGAAACGATCCGTAATATAGCGATCAGAAAGACTAGCAGCAGCTTCAATTGCTTCATCTGTAATAGTTACACGGTGGTGTGCCTCATAGCGATCACGTAAACCTTTTAAAATTTGAATCGATTGCTCTAAAGTTGGTTCATTAACTTGAATAGGTTGGAACCTTCTTTCAAGAGCAGCATCTTTTTCGATATATTTACGGTACTCATCTAATGTAGTAGCTCCAATACATTGAAGCTCTCCGCGTGCTAGAGATGGTTTTAAGATGTTAGATGCATCTATGGCACCCTCTGCACCTCCAGCTCCAATTAATGTATGAAGCTCGTCAATGAACAAAATGATATTTCCGGCTTGGCGAATTTCTTCCATCACTTTCTTTAAGCGATCCTCGAATTCCCCACGATATTTCGTGCCGGCAACCACTGTACCCATATCTAATGTCATCACTCGCTTATCGCGAAGAATTTCAGGAATTTCATTGTTCACGATTTGCTGTGCTAAGCCTTCCGCAACTGCGGTTTTCCCAACACCAGGTTCCCCGATTAATACTGGGTTATTTTTTGTTCTACGACTAAGTACTTGAATCACACGTTCAATTTCTTTTTCACGACCAATTACTGGATCGATATTTCCTTCTTTAGCAATCGCAGTCAAATCACGAGCCAAAGAGTCCAAGGTTGGCGTATTCGCTGCAGCAGATTGCCCCCCACGGCCATGCTGACCGCTAGCAGATTCATTACTACCTAGAAGCTGAAGTACTTGTTGACGCGCCTTATTCAGGCTTACACCTAGGTTATTTAATACTCTAGCAGCGACACCCTCTCCTTCTCGAATAAGACCGAGTAAGATGTGCTCTGTTCCAACATAGGAATGGCCAAGCTTTCTTGCTTCATCCATTGAAAGCTCTATTACTTTTTTCGCTCTCGGTGTATAGTGAATGGTTTGGGACACTTTTTGTCCCCGACCAATGAGTTGTTCTACTTCTTCTTGGATTTTTTCCGTTTCTAATCCAAGAGAATGAAGGGCTTTGGCTGCGATACCTTCCCCTTCGCTAATTAATCCAAGTAAAATATGCTCGGTACCGATATTATTATGACCTAACCGCACAGCTTCTTCTTGGGATAAAGCCAATACTTTTTGTGCTCTCTCTGTAAAACGGCCAAACATCATTTAGAATTCCTCCTTACATTTTCACATTCAATTTTCCATATTAAATCGCTGACGAATAAGTGAAGCACGTAGTATATCTCTTTCTTGTGCGGATAGTGTTTTCCCTGCATATTGTTGCAAAAAACCTGGTTGAGTTAAAATCATTAGCTCATTAAGAATAGTATTCGATATATTCTTTATATAACCGACATCAATCCCTAAGCGAACATCTGATAAACAACTAGCTGCTTCTTTAGATTCTATGATTCTGCTGTGCTCCAGTACACCATAAGACCGAAAAACTCGATTTTCTAATTGAATTCCATTTTCCTCCACTAATCTGGAACGAGCTTCTCTTTCTTGAACAATCAGCTTTTCTACAACACTTTGTAAATCCTGCACAATGTCTAACTCTGATTTACCTAACGTGATCTGGTTTGATATTTGAAAAATATTTCCTAACGCTTCGCTGCCTTCACCGTATATACCTCTTACAACCAATCCCAACTGGTTAATGGCTGGCATCATCCGGTTTATTCTTTGTGTAATAGCTAGGGCAGGAAGATGCATCATAACCGAAGCTCTCATCCCTGTTCCAACATTCGTCGGACAACTTGTTAGATAACCTCGGCTTTCATCAAAGGCATAGTCTACCTTCTCTTCTAACCAATCATCTAATTCAAAAGCTTTTTCTAATGCTTTTTCTAATTGAAACCCCGGAAAATACAGTTGTATACGAATATGGTCCTCTTCATTCACCATAATTGAAACTTGCTCATTTAGAGATATTAAAGCACCTGCTTGATCCGAGGCACCAGCCAAGTATGGACTTATTAGATGCTTTTCGACTAACACCCGCTTTTCTATAGGCTGCATGTCTTTCATTTTAATTAATTCTAAATCTTTATACGTTTGAAAGGATTGTTGATTATATTGCTCTTCAAAAAATGAAAGTACCTTTGTTAGATCCTCTTCAGTAGCGATTATAGGAAATATGATGTTATCAAAATTTCGCGCCAGACGAATCCGACTACTCATTACAATATCACTATCCGGACCATCCTCCCGCATCCAAGGACTTATTGCTTCATTAACAAACTGTTGGAAAGACATTAAGATTCATCCTCCCCAGTACTTTTACTTATTTCTAACGCTTTAATCTGGTCTCGCACTTCTGCCGCTTGTTCAAACTCTTCTGCTTCAATAAGCTCTTTTAACTTTTCTTTATATGCTTCGATTTGCTGCCGATGTCTGATATCCATTCCCTTTCGGTTAGGGACTTTACCTTTATGCCTTGTGTTACCGCTATGCACCCTTCTTAAAATAGGGTTTAATCGGCCAGAGAATGTTTCATAACAACTAGCACATCCAAACTTTCCTACTCTGGTAAACTCTTGATAAGACATCCCACATTTAGGACATGACAGACCTTGCTCTGTGTTCACTGCCTTCTTCTGTTCACTTAAGTCAAAGTTAAAGAGACCCGATAGTAGATCATGAAGAGTGTAAGCTTCTTCTTCAAAAGAGATATAACCTTTTTCTTTCGCGCATTGCTCACAGACTTTAATTTCTGTTTTATTACCGTTCACAATCTTCGTGAACTTCAAAGTTGCTTGACGCTCCTGACACTCTTGACATTCCAAAGCTGTCCTCTCCCTTCTCTAATATTTTAAGGTTGAAAGCATAGCCGTTAAAATCTTGGCTCGCAACTCATCACGAACCGGTAATGGAAAGGATAGTGTGTCTCGACTCACCGCGCTAATCATAATCTTTGCTTCCCTTTTGGTGATGAGCTCTTCCTCATACATCCTTTCTAAAATATCTATGGAAGCTTGCTGAGTTACTTGAGGATTAATCATTTCAATAATTTCATCAATTAATTTTGCCTTGTCCTCATGTTGAATTCGTATAATTCGGATATAGCCGCCGCCACCACGTTTGCTTTCCACCAAGTATCCTCTTTCCATAGTAAAACGTGTGTTAATTACATAATTAATTTGAGAAGGGACGCATTGAAATCGGTCAGCAATTTCACTTCTTTTTATTTCTACAGCATTTTTATCATTTGTCTTTAAAATTTGTTTCAAATATTGTTCAATGATATCTGAAATGTTACTCATGCTGCCTCCCCTTTCGTTTGACTTTGACTATCTTTGACTTTATTTTAATTATACTACGAATTCAGAAGGTTGCAACCTTAATTATCTCTCTCTATCCTTGCCTTTTTTATAGAAAATGAAACAGATAATTTTACTTTTATTGATCATAAGAAGATTCTCTTACTTCTTTAATTCCTTTCATATCAGCTAAACGGTCGTAAAATTTGTGCTTGCTAAACGATTTCTTTATCATTATCTCCATGTCTACAATTAATCGGTTTTGTTTATCTCTGCTCCACTCTAATTTTCTAGTGATTACTTGTGTATCATTAAGAACTACTTCTAATTCAACAAAGTTCCAATCTGGTTCTGCAATAAGTTGAAGTGTTTGGACTTCCTTTCTTTTAAGAAAAAACCTTTCAAATTTATTCAAAAATACGAGACTTAATAAAATGATAATGGTTGTGAAAATGGCAATGTCATACATCCCAGCTCCAACCACTAGGCCGATACCTGCAACAGTCCATATGGAAGCTGCTGTCGTTAAACCCCTTATCGTCATTCCACTTACAATTATCGTCCCAGCACCTAAAAACCCAATCCCGCTAATCACATAGGATGGAATTCTCGCGGGATCAAATCTCACCTTATCACTACTATCCATAAAGTTCTCAAACCCGTATAAGGATAACAACATCATTAGGCAAGAACCTACACCAACTAAAATATGTGTTCGAAACCCCGCTGACTGATTTTTCAACTCTCTTTCGAAACCTATAGCGCCAGATAATGTTAGTGCAATTAATATTTTTACCATCATAGGCAGAAAATTCGAATGAAATAAATAATCCATGATGATCCTCCTCGGTGCATACCACGTTGATAACGTATTGTTCCATATGTATGTAAATAAACACTTATACATAATACCCTTTTTGCATATTTCTAAATCCTTTTTCATCAAGATTCAAAAAACCAAAAAAAGCCTTTTATGCAATATGAATGCATAAAAGGCTTTTTATCTTGCCTAGCGACGTCCTACTCTCGCAGGGGCAATGCCCCAACTACCATGGGCGCTGAAGAGCTTAACTTCTGTGTTCGGCATGGGAACAGGTGTGACCTCTTCGCTATCATCACTAGACCTTAAATGTAGAGTTGAGTTTATACCCTAAAAACTAGATAAGAGTTAGACAATCAAACGAGCTATAGCCACGGCCAGCTCCAGTGTCCAGCAACTAGCGAGACTTCCCTCACCTTCGTACGATAAGTCAACATCGATTCGCTTTCGCTCACCGTGTTTCCTTTATCTTACGTAGAGGAACGTCAACTAGAACCGTCACATCCTGTGACGACATTGACGTGACCAACATCCCGTTGGCCTCAGTCCGTACGTTGCTAAGCGGGACACTTCCGCTTTTGATCTTTAGTTAAGTCCTCGATCGATTAGTATTCGCCAGCTACACATGTCACCATGCTTCCACCTCGAACCTATCAACCTCATCGTCTCTGAGGGATCTTACTCATTTGAAATGATGGGAAGTCTCATCTTGAGGGGGGCTTCATGCTTAGATGCTTTCAGCACTTATCCCTTCCACACGTAGCTACCCAGCTATGCTCCTGGCGGAACAACTGGTGCACCAGCGGTGTGTCCATCCCGGTCCTCTCGTACTAAGGACAGCTCCTCTCAAACTTCCAACGCCCACGACGGATAGGGACCGAACTGTCTCACGACGTTCTGAACCCAGCTCGCGTACCGCTTTAATGGGCGAACAGCCCAACCCTTGGGACCGACTACAGCCCCAGGATGCGATGAGCCGACATCGAGGTGCCAAACCTCCCCGTCGATGTGGACTCTTGGGGGAGATAAGCCTGTTATCCCCGGGGTAGCTTTTATCCGTTGAGCGATGGCCCTTCCATGCGGAACCACCGGATCACTAAGCCCGACTTTCGTCCCTGCTCGACTTGTAGGTCTCGCAGTCAAGCTCCCTTCTGCCTTTACACTCTTCGAATGATTTCCAACCATTCTGAGGGAACCTTTGGGCGCCTCCGTTACTCTTTGGGAGGCGACCGCCCCAGTCAAACTGCCCACCTGACACTGTCTCCGAACCGGATCACGGTCCTGGGTTAGAAGGTCCGTACAGCCAGGGTGGTATCCCACCAGCGCCTCCACCGAAGCTAGCGCTCCGGTTTCTCAGGCTCCCACCTATCCTGTACAAGCTGTACCAACATTCAATATCAGGCTACAGTAAAGCTCCACGGGGTCTTTCCGTCCTGTCGCGGGTAATGCGCATCTTCACGCATAGTATAATTTCACCGGGTCTCTCGTTGAGACAGTGCCCAAGTCGTTGCACCTTTCGTGCGGGTCGGAACTTACCCGACAAGGAATTTCGCTACCTTAGGACCGTTATAGTTACGGCCGCCGTTTACTGGGGCTTCGGTTCAACGCTTCGCCGAAGCTAACGCATCCCCTTAACCTTCCAGCACCGGGCAGGTGTCAGCCCTATACTTCGCCTTTCGGCTTCGCAGAGACCTGTGTTTTTGCTAAACAGTCGCTTGGGCCTTTTCACTGCGGCTTCTCATGCAAGAAGCACCCCTTCTCCCGAAGTTACGGGGTCATTTTGCCGAGTTCCTTAACGAGAGTTCTCCCGATCACCTTAGGATTCTCTCCTCGCCTACCTGTGTCGGTTTGCGGTACAGGCACCTCTTTCCTCACTAGAGGCTTTTCTTGGCAGTGTGAAATCAGGAACTTCGGTACTATATTCCCTCCCCATCACAGCTTGTGATTGCCAGACGGATTTGCCTATCTGACACTCACTGCTTGGACGCGCTCATCCAGCGGCGCGCTTTCCTATCCTACTGCGTCCCCCCGTCGTTCAAACGGAAAGGAGGTGGTACAGGAATATCAACCTGTTGTCCATCGCCTACGCCTTTCGGCCTCGGCTTAGGTCCTGACTAACCCTGAGCGGACGAGCCTTCCTCAGGAAACCTTAGGCATTCGGTGAAGAAGATTCTCACTTCTTTTTCGCTACTCATACCGGCATTCTCACTTCTAAGCGCTCCACCAGTCCTTACGGTCTGACTTCGCTGCACTTAGAACGCTCTCCTACCATTGTTCGTAAGAACAATCCACAGCTTCGGTGATACGTTTAGCCCCGGTACATTTTCGGCGCAGAGTCACTCGACCAGTGAGCTATTACGCACTCTTTAAATGGTGGCTGCTTCTAAGCCAACATCCTGGTTGTCTAAGCAACTCCACATCCTTTTCCACTTAACGTATACTTGGGGACCTTAGCTGGTGGTCTGGGCTGTTTCCCTTTCGACTATGAACCTTATCACCCATAGTCTGACTCCCAAGATAAAGTAGCTGGCATTCGGAGTTTGACTGAATTCGGTAACCCGATGAGGGCCCCTAGTCCAATCAGTGCTCTACCTCCAGTACTCATTTCTTGAGGCTAGCCCTAAAGCTATTTCGGAGAGAACCAGCTATCTCCGTGTTCGATTGGCATTTCACCCCTACCCACACCTCATCCCCGCACTTTTCAACGTGCGTGGGTTCGGGCCTCCAGTCAGTGTTACCTGACCTTCACCCTGGACATGGGTAGATCACACGGTTTCGGGTCTACGACCCCTTACTACAACGCCCTATTCAGACTCGCTTTCGCTGCGGCTCCGTCTATACGACTTAACCTTGCAAGAGATCGTAACTCGCCGGTCCATTCTACAAAAGGTACGCCGTCACCCGTTAATGGGCTCCGACTACTTGTAGGCACACGGTTTCAGGTTCTCTTTCACTCCCCTCCCGGGGTGCTTTTCACCTTTCCCTCACGGTACTGGTTCACTATCGGTCACTAGGGAGTATTTAGCCTTGGGAGATGGTCCTCCCGGATTCCGACGGAATTTCACGTGTTCCGCCGTACTCAGGATCCACTCTGGAGGAAACAGTCTTTCGATTACAGGGCTCTTACCTTCTTCGGCTGATCGTTCCAGATCGATTCGTCTACACTATTTCTTTGTAACTCCGTATAGAGTGTCCTACAACCCCAGAAAGCAAGCTTTCTGGTTTGGGCTGTTTCCGTTTCGCTCGCCGCTACTCAGGAAATCGCATTTGCTTTCTCTTCCTCTGGGTACTAAGATGTTTCAGTTCCCCAGGTCTGCCTCCTATATCCTATGGATTCAGATATAGGTACTACTCCATTACGAGCAGTGGGTTTCCCCATTCGGAAATTCCCGGATCAACGCCTACGTACGGCTCCCCGAGACATATCGGTGTTCGTCCCGTCCTTCTTCGGCTCCTAGTGCCAAGGCATCCACCGTGCGCCCTTCTTCACTTAACTAATAGTCTGTGAAAAGACGTGGTCTTTACTAAAATTGATGTCTTGTTTAGTCTAGTTCCGGCTCCTAACAGCTAGCGTATAGGCAATCTCTCTACAAGTCTTCTACGAAGACTCTACGCGAGCTTTCCTATCCGTACGCTGCTGAGCAGTCGCCTTCACTTCCTAATACTTATCTAGTTTTCAAGGTACAACTTCCACATGACGTGGTGACTTCTGTGTTGTCACAGGACGTGACGGTTTTAACAGAAGTTCATTGAAGGATTTTAATCCCTCAAAACTGAACCAAACAACCAAGTATGTCTCTGACCAGCTCCGAAGAGCTGGCTTCCGTTATCTTTCCTTAGAAAGGAGGTGATCCAGCCGCACCTTCCGATACGGCTACCTTGTTACGACTTCACCCCAATCATTGGCCCCACCTTCGGCGGCTGGCTCCTAAAAGGTTACCTCACCGACTTCGGGTGTTGCCAACTCTCGGGTGGACGGGCGGTGTGTACAAGGCCGGGAACGTATTCACCGCGGCATGCTGATCCGCGATTACTAGCGATTCCGGCTTCATGTAGGCGAGTTGCAGCTACAATCCGAACTGAGAATGGTTTTATGGGATTGCTTCACCTCGCGGCTTCGCTGCCTTTGTACATCTCATTGTAGCAGGTGTGAGCCCAGGTAAAGGGGCATGATGATTTGACGTCACCCCCCCTTCCTCCCGTTTTGTCAACGGCAGTCACCTAGGAGTGCCCAACTAATGCTGGCAACTAAGATCAAGGGTTGCGCTCGTTGCGGGACTTAACCCAACATCTCAGACACGAGCTGACGACAACCATGCACCACTGTCACTCTGTCCCCGAAGGGAACGCCCTATCTCTAGGGTTGTCAGAGGATGTCAAGACCTGGTAAGGTTCTTCGCGTTGCTTCGAATTAAACCACATGCTCCACCGCTTGTGCGGGCCCCCGTCAATTCTTTTGAGTTTCAGCCTTGCGGCCGTACTCCCCAGGCGAGTGCTTAATGCGTTAACTTCAGCACTAAGGGCGGAAACCCCCTAACACCTAGCACTCATCGTTTACGGCGTGGACTACCAGGGTATCTAATCCTGTTCGCTCCCCACGCTTTCGCGCCTCAGCGTCAGTTACAGACCAGAGAGTCGCCTTCGCCACTGGTGTTCCTCCACATCTCTACGCATTTCACCGCTACACGTGGAATTCCACTCTCCTCTTCTGCACTCAAGTTCCCCAGTTTCCAATGACCCTCCACGGTTAAGCCGTGGGCTTTCACATCAGACTTAAGAACCGCCTGCGCGCGCTTTACGCCCAATAATTCCGGACAACGCTTGCCCCCTACGTATTACCGCGGCTGCTGGCACGTAGTTAGCCGGGGCTTTCTCGTTAGGTACCGTCAAGGTACAAGCAGTTACTCTTGTACGTGTTCTTCCCTAACAACAGAACTTTACGATCCGAAAACCTTCATCGTTCACGCGGCGTTGCTCCGTCAGACTTTCGTCCATTGCGGAAGATTCCCTACTGCTGCCTCCCGTAGGAGTCTGGGCCGTGTCTCAGTCCCAGTGTGGCCGATCACCCTCTCAGGTCGGCTACGCATCGTTGCCTTGGTAGGCCGTTACCCTACCAACTAGCTAATGCGCCGCGGGTCCATCTATAAGGGACAGCAAAAGCCGCCTTTCAACTTTCTCCCATGCAGGAAAAAGTGTTATCCGGTATTAGCCCCGGTTTCCCGGAGTTATCCCAGTCTCATAGGCAGGTTACCCACGTGTTACTCACCCGTCCGCCGCTCGTTCCACTATCGTCACCCCGAAGGGGTCAGATAGCTTCCCGCGCTCGACTTGCATGTATTAGGCACGCCGCCAGCGTTCGTCCTGAGCCAAGATCAAACTCTCCAATAGAGTTTTGAGTTCTTTACTCAATAATAAAGCTAGCTAAAATCTTACTTAACATACTGGTTGTTTTGTTCAGTTTTCAAGGATCAAAAAACATAAAAATGGTGGAGCCTAGCGGGATCGAACCGCTGACCTCCTGCGTGCAAAGCAGGCGCTCTCCCAGCTGAGCTAAGGCCCCGTTTAAAATAAATTCATGGTCGGGAAGACAGGATTTGAACCTGCGACCCCTTGGTCCCAAACCAAGTGCTCTACCAAGCTGAGCTACTTCCCGTTAATGGCGCGCCCGAGAGGAGTCGAACCCCTAACCTTTTGATCCGTAGTCAAACGCTCTATCCAATTGAGCTACGGGCGCATGGTGCCGAGGGCCGGACTTGAACCGGCACGGTAGTCACCTACCGCAGGATTTTAAGTCCTGTGTGTCTGCCAATTCCACCACCCCGGCATGGCAAATTGTATGGAGCGGAAGACGGGATTCGAACCCGCGACCCCCACCTTGGCAAGGTGGTGTTCTACCACTGAACTACTTCCGCATTTTGAATTGGTGCGGGTGGAGGGACTTGAACCCCCACGTCAAGAGACACTAGATCCTAAGTCTAGCGCGTCTGCCAATTCCGCCACACCCGCAAGAAAATGGTGAGCCATGCAGGATTCGAACCTGCGACCCTCTGATTAAAAGTCAGATGCTCTACCAACTGAGCTAATGGCTCATATCATCAATATGAGCGAAAAGCTCATAAATTTTTAATAGTTCGAATATAGATGATATTAAGTGGTGCCGGCCAGAGGACTTGAACCCCCAACCTACTGATTACAAGTCAGTTGCTCTACCAATTGAGCTAGACCGGCATATGGTGGAGGATGCAGGGCTCGAACCTGCGACCCCCTGCTTGTAAGGCAGGTGCTCTCCCAGCTGAGCTAATCCTCCGATTAATATCGCCTGGCGGCGTCCTACTCTCGCAGGGGCAATGCCCCAACTACCATGGGCGCTGAAGAGCTTAACTTCTGTGTTCGGCATGGGAACAGGTGTGACCTCTTCGCTATAACCACCAGACCATTCTTCAATTTTCAAGGACAAGGTATATTATATTGACTTTAGATGCAAAAAGCAAGTCTTTTTTAGAAAAACTTTATTTGTTTCCAGATTCTCATAGATAATTATACCCTAAAAACTAGATAAGAGTTAGACAATCAAATGAGCTATAGCCACGGCCAGCTCGAGTGTCCACAGGACACTTCTGCTTTTGAATTTAGTTAAGTCCTCGATCGATTAGTATTCGTCAGCTACACATGTCACCATGCTTCCACCTCGAACCTATCAACCTCATCGTCTCTGAGGGATCTTACTCATTTAAAATGATGGGAAGTCTCATCTTGAGGGGGGCTTCATGCTTAGATGCTTTCAGCACTTATCCCTTCCACACGTAGCTACCCAGCTATGCTCCTGGCGGAACAACTGGTGCACCAGCGGTGTGTCCATCCCGGTCCTCTCGTACTAAGGACAGCTCCTCTCAAACTTCCAACGCCCACGACGGATAGGGACCGAACTGTCTCACGACGTTCTGAACCCAGCTCGCGTACCGCTTTAATGGGCGAACAGCCCAACCCTTGGGACCGACTACAGCCCCAGGATGCGATGAGCCGACATCGAGGTGCCAAACCTCCCCGTCGATGTGGACTCTTGGGGGAGATAAGCCTGTTATCCCCGGGGTAGCTTTTATCCGTTGAGCGATGGCCCTTCCATGCGGAACCACCGGATCACTAAGCCCGACTTTCGTCCCTGCTCGACTTGTTGGTCTCGCAGTCAAGCTCCCTTCTGCCTTTACACTCTTCGAATGATTTCCAACCATTCTGAGGGAACCTTTGGGCGCCTCCGTTACTCTTTGGGAGGCGACCGCCCCAGTCAAACTGCCCACCTGACACTGTCTCCGAACCGGATCACGGTCCTGGGTTAGAAGGTCCGTACAGCCAGGGTGGTATCCCACCAGCGCCTCCACCGAAGCTAGCGCTCCGGTTTCTCAGGCTCCCACCTATCCTGTACAAGCTGTACCAACATTCAATATCAGGCTACAGTAAAGCTCCACGGGGTCTTTCCGTCCTGTCGCGGGTAATGCGCATCTTCACGCATAGTATAATTTCACCGGGTCTCTCGTTGAGACAGTGCCCAAGTCGTTGCACCTTTCGTGCGGGTCGGAACTTACCCGACAAGGAATTTCGCTACCTTAGGACCGTTATAGTTACGGCCGCCGTTTACTGGGGCTTCGGTTCAACGCTTCGCCGAAGCTAACGCATCCCCTTAACCTTCCAGCACCGGGCAGGTGTCAGCCCCTATACTTCGCCTTTCGGCTTCGCAGAGACCTGTGTTTTTGCTAAACAGTCGCTTGGGCCTTTTCACTGCGGCTTCTCATGCAAGAAGCACCCCTTCTCCCGAAGTTACGGGGTCATTTTGCCGAGTTCCTTAACGAGAGTTCTCCCGATCACCTTAGGATTCTCTCCTCGCCTACCTGTGTCGGTTTGCGGTACAGGCACCTCTTTCCTCACTAGAGGCTTTTCTTGGCAGTGTGAAATCAGGAACTTCGGTACTATATTTCCCTCCCCATCACAGCTTGTGATTGCCAGACGGATTTGCCTATCTGACTCACTCACTGCTTGGACGCGCTCATCCAGCGGCGCGCTTTCCCTATCCTACTGCGTCCCCCGTCGTTCAAACGGAAAGGAGGTGGTACAGGAATATCAACCTGTTGTCCATCGCCTACGCCTTTCGGCCTCGGCTTAGGTCCTGACTAACCCTGAGCGGACGAGCCTTCCTCAGGAAACCTTAGGCATTCGGTGAAGAAGATTCTCACTTCTTTTTCGCTACTCATACCGGCATTCTCACTTCTAAGCGCTCCACCAGTCCTTACGGTCTGACTTCGCTGCACTTAGAACGCTCTCCTACCATTGTTCGTAAGAACAATCCACAGCTTCGGTGATACGTTTAGCCCCGGTACATTTTCGGCGCAGAGTCACTCGACCAGTGAGCTATTACGCACTCTTTAAATGGTGGCTGCTTCTAAGCCAACATCCTGGTTGTCTAAGCAACTCCACATCCTTTTCCACTTAACGTATACTTGGGGACCTTAGCTGGTGGTCTGGGCTGTTTCCCTTTCGACTATGAACCTTATCACCCATAGTCTGACTCCCAAGATAAAGTAGCTGGCATTCGGAGTTTGACTGAATTCGGTAACCCGATGAGGGCCCCTAGTCCAATCAGTGCTCTACCTCCAGTACTCATTCTTGAGGCTAGCCCTAAAGCTATTTCGGGAGAACCAGCTATCTCCGTGTTCGATTGGCATTTCACCCCTACCCACACCTCATCCCCGCACTTTTCAACGTGCGTGGGTTCGGGCCTCCAGTCAGTGTTACCTGACCTTCACCCTGGACATGGGTAGATCACACGGTTTCGGGTCTACGACCCCTTACTACAACGCCCTATTCAGACTCGCTTTCGCTACGGCTCCGTCTATACGACTTAACCTTGCAAGAGATCGTAACTCGCCGGTCCATTCTACAAAAGGTACGCCGTCACCCGTTAATGGGCTCCGACTACTTGTAGGCACACCGGTTCAGGTGCTTTTCACTCCCCTCCCGGGGTGCTTTTCACCTTTCCCTCACGGTACTGGTTCACTATCGGTCACTAGGGAGTATTTAGCCTTGGGAGATGGTCCTCCCGGATTCCGACGGAATTTCACGTGTTCCGCCGTACTCAGGATCCACTCTGGAGGAAACAGTCTTTCGATTACAGGGCTCTTACCTTCTTCGGCTGATCGTTCCAGATCGATTCGTCTACACTATTTCTTTGTAACTCCGTATAGAGTGTCCTACAACCCCAGAAAGCAAGCTTTCTGGTTTGGGCTGTTTCCGTTTCGCTCGCCGCTACTCAGGAAATCGCATTTGCTTTCTCTTCCTCTGGGTACTAAGATGTTTCAGTTCCCCAGGTCTGCCTCCTATATCCTATGGATTCAGATATAGGTACTACTCCATTACGAGCAGTGGGTTTCCCCATTCGGAAATTCCCGGATCAACGCCTACGTACGGCTCCCCGAGACATATCGGTGTTCGTCCCGTCCTTCTTCGGCTCCTAGTGCCAAGGCATCCACCGTGCGCCCTTCTTCACTTAACTAATAGTCTGTGAAAAGACGTGGTCTTTACTAAAATTGATGTCTTGTTTACTCTTATCTAGTTTTCAAGGTACAAATGAGAGATTTAATCCCTCA
The DNA here is from genome assembly GCF_007301515.1 of Radiobacillus deserti. Lineage (GTDB taxonomy): Bacteria > Bacillota > Bacilli > Bacillales > Amphibacillaceae > Radiobacillus > Radiobacillus deserti. The sequence continues at coordinate 106,568 of NZ_CP041666.1, read as the reverse complement.
AAACTGAACCAAACAACCAAGTATGTCTCTGACCAGCTCCGAAGAGCTGGCTTCCGTTATCTTTCCTTAGAAAGGAGGTGATCCAGCCGCACCTTCCGATACGGCTACCTTGTTACGACTTCACCCCAATCATTGGCCCCACCTTCGGCGGCTGGCTCCTAAAAGGTTACCTCACCGACTTCGGGTGTTGCCAACTCTCGTGGTGTGACGGGCGGTGTGTACAAGGCCCGGGAACGTATTCACCGCGGCATGCTGATCCGCGATTACTAGCGATTCCGGCTTCATGTAGGCGAGTTGCAGCCTACAATCCGAACTGAGAATGGTTTTATGGGATTTGCTTCACCTCGCGGCTTCGCTGCCCTTTGTACCATCCATTGTAGCACGTGTGTAGCCCAGGTCATAAGGGGCATGATGATTTGACGTCATCCCCACCTTCCTCCGGTTTGTCACCGGCAGTCACCTTAGAGTGCCCAACTAAATGCTGGCAACTAAGATCAAGGGTTGCGCTCGTTGCGGGACTTAACCCAACATCTCACGACACGAGCTGACGACAACCATGCACCACCTGTCACTCTGTCCCCGAAGGGAACGCCCTATCTCTAGGGTTGTCAGAGGATGTCAAGACCTGGTAAGGTTCTTCGCGTTGCTTCGAATTAAACCACATGCTCCACCGCTTGTGCGGGCCCCCGTCAATTCTTTTGAGTTTCAGCCTTGCGGCCGTACTCCCCAGGCGGAGTGCTTAATGCGTTAACTTCAGCACTAAGGGGCGGAAACCCCCTAACACCTAGCACTCATCGTTTACGGCGTGGACTACCAGGGTATCTAATCCTGTTCGCTCCCCACGCTTTCGCGCCTCAGCGTCAGTTACAGACCAGAGAGTCGCCTTCGCCACTGGTGTTCCTCCATCTCTACGCATTTCACCGCTACACGTGGAATTCCACTCTCCCTTCTGCACTCAAGTTCCCCAGTTTCCAATGACCCTCCACGGTTAAGCCGTGGGCTTTCACATCAGACTTAAGGAACCGCCTGCGCGCGCTTTACGCCCAATAATTCCGGACAACGCTTGCCCCCTACGTATTACCGCGGCTGCTGGCACGTAGTTAGCCGGGGCTTTCTCGTTAGGTACCGTCAAGGTACAAGCAGTTACTCTTGTACGTGTTCTTCCCTAACAACAGAACTTTACGATCCGAAAACCTTCATCGTTCACGCGGCGTTGCTCCGTCAGACTTTCGTCCATTGCGGAAGATTCCCTACTGCTGCCTCCCGTAGGAGTCTGGGCCGTGTCTCAGTCCCAGTGTGGCCGATCACCCTCTCAGGTCGGCTACGCATCGTTGCCTTGGTAGGCCGTTACCCTACCAACTAGCTAATGCGCCGCGGGTCCATCTATAAGGGACAGCAAAAGCCGCCTTTCAACTTTCTCCCATGCAGGAAAAGTGTTATCCGGTATTAGCCCCGGTTTCCCGGAGTTATCCCAGTCTCATAGGCAGGTTACCCACGTGTTACTCACCCGTCCGCCGCTCGTTCCACTATCTTCACCCCGAAGGGGTCAGATAGCTTCCCGCGCTCGACTTGCATGTATTAGGCACGCCGCCAGCGTTCGTCCTGAGCCAAGATCAAACTCTCCAATAGATGACGCACACGGATGTGCTAATGCAGCTGTTGCGACAGGACGTCGCGAACTTAAGCTGTCTCATTGGTGTTTGCTCGCTCAATTTAAAAAGCTAGCTAAAATCTTACTTAACATACTGGTTGTTTTGTTCAGTTTTCAAGGATCAAATTGTGTTCGCCTTTCAAAATGGCGACTTAATTAATATACCACGTTGATGTTTTAGTGTCAACATATTTTTTCAATTATTTGTTGTCTCTCGAGCACATGTCACTTCGCTTTATCGGAGCAACGTTTAATAATTTACCACGTATCCAACCATAAATCAATAGATATTATCCATGAAAATTATGGTATTTATATTTCTCATTATTGTACAGTTCTTTACATATTAAACTTCCTTTAAAGTCCAATTCAAATCCATCATGTCAAAAGAACAAAAGCGCAAGCACCCGTTTAGTGACGTACGGACTGCGCCTGGCCATGTCAGGTGGTTCGACTTGCCGCGCAAAGCGGCGGCTTTAATCGAACATTCTTCCGCAGGAGATAAAGGAAACACAGCGACCGAATTGTTTAAGGACATTCGACCACTGTCGAATAGTTGTCGTACGAAGGTGAGGGAAGTCTCACTAGTCGCTGGAGCTGGATGTGGCTGTTTCTGCATGTGATCCACACCAAGCTAATTTTATAATTTCCTATGCATTAAAAAAGACTCTAGTCAACACTAGAGCCTTCTTTCAAAAAGTATCAGTCGCGATTACGCATTTGCGGGAACAGAAGAACATCACGGATAGATGGAGAATTTGTTAGTAGCATCACTAAACGATCTACCCCTATTCCTAGACCACCAGTTGGAGGCATTCCATATTCAAGCGCCTCTAAAAAGTCTTCATCCATAACATGCGCTTCATCATTTCCCAGTTCTTTCTCCTTCACTTGTGCTTCAAAACGTTCTCTTTGATCAATTGGATCATTCAGTTCCGAAAAGGCATTTGCATGTTCACGACCAACAATGAATAATTCAAAACGATCTGTGAAACGCTCATCCTCTTGATTCTTCTTCGCTAATGGGGAAATCTCAACCGGATGTCCATATACAAAGGTAGGTTGAATTAATGTTTCTTCTACTTTTTGTTCAAAGAATTCATTTACTATATGACCAAATGTCATCGTATCTTGAATATCCACACCATGTTCCTTCGCAAGTTGTTTCGCTTCCTCATCGCTAACTTGCTTCCAGAAATCCACTCCTGTTACCTCTTTTACCGCATCAACCATATGAACCCTTTTCCACTCTGGCTTTAAATTGACTTCATAATCACCGTATGGAACGGTTGTGGATCCAGTTACTTCTTTTGCGATATGAGCAATTAGATTTTCGGTTAAACTCATGACATCATGGAAATCAGCATACGCCTCATATAACTCCAGCATTGTAAATTCCGGATTATGTCTTGTAGAAACTCCCTCATTACGGAAAACACGTCCGATTTCATACACTTTTTCTAGTCCACCAACAATAAGTCGTTTTAAGTGAAGCTCTATTGCGATTCTCATATAAAGAGGAATATCTAACGCATTATGATGTGTAATGAATGGACGAGCGGATGCTCCACCTGGTATTCCGTGCATCATTGGTGTTTCTACTTCTAAGAACCCTTCATTATCTAAATAACGACGCATGGATTGAATGATTTTACTTCTAGACACGAATGTATCCCGGCTTTGCGGATTAGTAATTAAATCTAGATATCGTTGACGATAACGTTGCTCCACATCTTTCAGCCCGTGAAATTTTTCTGGTAAAGGACGTAGAGATTTTGATAAAATTTCAAACTTAGTCGCTTTTACAGAAAGCTCCCCTACATTCGTTTTAAAAGCAGTTCCTGTTACACCAACGATATCTCCTAAGTCAGCTTGATTAAAGATTTCATAAGCTTCTTCGCCAACCGTATCTTTTCGCACATACAATTGGATTTGTCCACTTAAATCTTGAATGTGCGCAAATCCCGCTTTCCCTTTGCCACGCTTTGTCATTATTCGCCCAGCTATTGTAGTTTCTGCTTTCTTTTCTTCTAACTCTTCTTTACTAAACTGATCAAAGCTTTCTTTTAACTGTTCTGCCAGGTGAGTCCGTACAAACTTTCCACCAAATGGGTCGATCCCTTTTTCCAAATACGATTGTAGTTTCTCTCTCCGAACCCGCATATGTTCATTTAATTCTTCGGTCATGCTATTCAACTCCATTTATTTTTATGTAAAAAATCGTTTATACCTAGTTCATGTATTTAATGATGAAATAAAAGCTGCCAGTAGACAACTGACAGCCTTAGCTTATGGTTTAGTATAGAAAACGAGCCGCTGTGTGTCAACAAAGAGCCTTTTAGGACCTTATGTCTTCACCCAAGAATAAGATTCTCCTTCCAGCTCTGTACGTATTTCAACATCATTAATTTGACTACGAACATACCCATTCCCTCTTCACAAATGATAAGTGCCATACCGTACCTTTTATCAAATCATCATCGCCTTTTCATTTGAATATAGGATTGGGAATCAGGTTATCTGGCTTTTTGCCAATGACATCGGGTAATGCGATAAGCTCATGTCTCTCTTTTTGTTGTTTCATAAATCTATGTATTAGCTATTCGTTGCTAGCAGTTCCTCAACCGGAATATCCAGCGTCTTACATATTTGATCAATAAGAGAAGAATCTGGTGTTCTAGTGCCTCTTTCTACTTCTCCTAGTACAGAAACGGATATGCCTAGTTCCCGCGCAAATTGTATTTGTGTATATCCTTTAAGCTTTCGATAAGCTTTTATTCGTCTTCCCCATGTTTCTGCACCCATTTTACTACTCCCTCTTTGTCTTGTGATGATGTCGCCTCAAGAACTTCTGAAACGCTTTTGTTTTGATTTGGGATATTGAGGTGGCCCTCGAGTTCCGCTAACGGAATGAGCACAAATGCTCGCTCATGCATTCTTGGATGAGGGACCTCTAATTGCTTCATTTTAATACTTTCTTCATTATAAAGCAATATGTCTAAGTCCACGGTACGCGGACCCCACCTTATTTCTCTTTTTCTCCCTAAATTTTTCTCTATTTGCTGGCAGGCTTCTAGTAACTGGGACGGTCGTTTAGATGTCTTCACTTTTACAACCATATTTAAAAACTGATTTTGATCCGTATATCCTACAGGTTCCGTTTCATAAACAGACGATTTTTTTACGACCTCTATCCCTTTTACCGCATCTAGTTGTGCAACGGCTTGTTCTAAATACCGGTTTCTTGGGTTTATGTTCGACCCTAATGCGATATACGCGATATTCATTTGTTTCGCTCCCGATATACTTCTACAGCAACCGAGTCATAATGACCAGGGATTGGCGGATCTGGTTTTGTTACTTTAATCGTACAGGCCTCTAATAATGAAAAGCACTCTAACATTTCTTGTGCTATTGTTTCCGCTAACGCCTCCACTAGATTTAACGCTTTCCCTTCCACAATCCTTTTAGTAAGCTCATACACTTCTCCGTAATGGATGGAATCTTCCATTTGATCAGAAGCTCCCGCTTTTCGAAGATCAAGTTCTAGCGTGGCATCCACATAAAACCGTTGACCTAATTTGTTTTCTTCAGGAAAGAGCCCGTGATATCCATAGAAAGCCATTTTATTAACATAGACTTTATCCACTAATTCATCCTCCCTTTCCTAGTATGGCATCCATCATCCTTGCCATTCTCACATTTACTTTCACATTATGCACCCGAACAATATGCACACCCTTCGTAATTCCATAACAAGTAGTAGCACCAGTTCCTTCATCTCTTTCCGCAACAGGTAAGTCCAAGATGCTTCCTATCATAGACTTTCTAGATGTTCCTAACAAAATGGGATAACCTAATGCTTGAAATGCATCTATCCTTCTTAACACTTCAAGGTTTTCTTCGACTGTCTTTGCAAATCCAATTCCGGGATCAAGAATAATGTGATTATCCGGGACGCCTGCTTCATGTGCGATCGCGACACTCGACTTCAGGTCCTCCATCATATCTGTAATCAAATGGGAATAACTAGGTTTTTCCCGGTTATGCATGAGAATAAGTGGGACTTCAAACTTTGAAGCAACTTCAGCGATAGCTGGTTCTTTTTTGGCACCCCAGACGTCATTAATAAGAGCTGCGCCAGCGCGGATAGCTTCTTCTGCTGTTTTTGCTTTAAAAGTATCGATGGATATTGGTACATCCACTTCTTTGTTTATTGCTTCAATAATAGGAACGACACGCTCGATTTCTTCTTCTTCCTCGACAGGAGTATGACCAGGACGAGTGGACTCTCCACCAACATCTATTAGATCTGCACCTTCTTCTTGTAAAGCAACTGCATGTCTTACCGCACGGTCTACTTCATTAAACTTCCCACCATCTGAAAAGGAATCCGGTGTGACGTTAATAATGCCCATCACATGTGTTTTTTCCTCGAGGTTAAATCGTCTCTCTCCAATAGTTAGAATCACGCTTCATCTTTCCTTTTTCGAATTTACTACTATTCTAACGGTTCGTTCATATGTTTTCATGTAAAAACCCCTACAAAGGAACTTGTAAGGGTTTAATGAATCTTATTCCGCATCAAATTGATAAAGCGGGGTGGACAAATATCTTTCTCCATTACTAGGTATAATCGCTAATACTTTTTTACCTTTTCCTAATTCCTTTGCTACCTTCTTGGCAGCAAAGATAGCAGCTCCGGATGAGATTCCACCTAATAATCCATCTTTTCTTGCTGCTTCACGAGCAGTTTCGATTGCTTCTTCGTTTTCCACTTGGATAATACCATCATACACTTCTGTATTCAAAACTTCTGGAATGAACCCTGCGCCAATTCCTTGAATTTTGTGAGGACCAGGATTTCCACCTGAAAGTACAGGAGAGCCTTTTGGTTCTACCGCGTAGATTTTAATATCTTTGTATTTCTCTTTCAAAACTTTACCCGCACCTGTAATGGTTCCACCAGTTCCGATACCAGAAACAAACGCATCCAATTGATCGCCCATTTGCTCCACAATTTCTTTACCAGTTGTACGTTCATGAATAGAAGGGTTAGCTTGGTTATTAAATTGTTGCGGCATAAAGTACCCATGCTCTTGTTGTAATTCTTCCGCTTTTTTAATTGCACCTTTCATTCCTTCTGCACCTGGTGTTAATACTAATTCTGCTCCGTACGCACGAAGAAGGTTACGTCTTTCCATACTCATTGTATCTGGCATAACTAAAATTGCTTTATAGCCTTTAATAGCAGATACGAGAGCAAGCCCAATACCAGTGTTTCCGCTCGTCGGTTCGATGATCGTATCGCCTTCTTTTAATTCTCCAGCTTCTTCTGCCGCTTCGATCATTGCTAGCGCGATACGATCCTTTACAGAGCTACCCGGGTTCATGAATTCAAGCTTTACATAGATGTCTGCACCATCCGAATCTGCCGTGCGATTTAATTTTACGATAGGGGTATTACCAATTAGTTCTGCAATAGATTGAGCAACTTTCATTCTATCCACTCCCAATTCCAAGTATTTTTGTAGGATTTAGTTTCAATGTACGTCGGTTAGCAAGAAAAGTCAACCAAAAGATACCGACGTTACTCGCCAAAAATCCATTCCACTTTCTTATCGTCCCACAATGCTTGTGCAGATATTGCAGGTTCTATCTTTTCTAATGCAAGCTCACGTTTTATGTGCTCTTGTAACTCGTCGTATTTAAATGAAATGTCCGGTAATTTACGGTGTAAGTACAAAATAACCGTTCCATTTCCTCCAAGGAATGGTTCGCTATAGGTGCGCTCTTCCATTTCCATTGCCTTGTTATAATATTCATCCAATAAAAAGGTGTCACCTTCCGTATAAAAACCTAAATACCCACCATTTTCTTTTGTTTCTTTATCTATAGAGTATTCCCTTGCTAACGAAGAAAAGGATGCCCCTGCTTCTAATTCATCATGCACTTTCTCAGCCGTTTCCTTGTCTGGCAATACAATATGTGACAATTGAATAGATTCTTCAAAATTGTATTGATTCTTATATTCCTCGTAGTAGCTTTCAACCTCTTTAGGGTCCACTTCTATATCTTTAGTCAAAAGCTCCTCCAGTGCTAGTCGATAGCGAATCTCCTCGTCCCACTCTTCTTTTTTAGCTTTTATTTCCTTTTCAGATAGTGGGCCTTCCATTGTAAAGAGTAAGGCAATTTCTCTTTCTACTAGCTTGTTATTTATTTCAATATTTTCCTCTTTAGCAAGTTGGGACACTACTTCTTTGTTCACAAGCTCTTCTAAAGCTTTCTTTCCATAGTTTTTTTGAAGCATCTCCACCCACTTTTCATACGAAACCTCTTTTTCCCCTATCGTCGCAACCGGTTTATCTTTGTCCACATCAACTCCCATAGGACCGGGTGCTGTTCCATTCCTTTCGATCATCCAAATAGCGACTGTCGTTAAATTGGTTATAAGGAGAAGAACAATGATTCCCCATAAGAACTTTCTCGTCATTCCATTCTCCCTTTCCTCACTCAGTCTTCAATTCTTCAAGATCCTCCGCCGTAAACTGATACACTTCATTACAGAAATGACAAGTAGCTTCTGCGCCATTTTCCTCTTCAATCATTTTATCTATTTCTTCATTTCCTAGGCTCTTTATCGCTTGCTCCAGTCTTTCCTTTGAACAATGGCATTCGAATGCTACAGGGAGTTCTTCTAGCACGTTCACATTTCCTTCTCCAAGTAGTTTATCTAATATTTGCTCCGGAGAATTTCCATCTCTTAAAAGACTAGAAATCGGAGGTATTTTTGCAATGCTTTCTTCAATTTTTGTTATAACCTCATCATCAGCTCCTGGCATTACTTGGATTATAAAGCCTCCAGCAGCTAAGATGGTATGATCCGGATTAACAAGTACACCCGCTCCCACTGCAGATGGTACCTGCTCAGAATTTGCTAAATAGTACGTAAAATCTTCACTTACCTCACCTGAAACGATGGGTACTTGTCCAGTAAAGTTATGTTTTAAACCAAGATCTTTTACGACACTTAAGCTTCCTTGTCCAACCGCACGAGCGACATCTAGTTTTCCTTTGTCATTTAGCTCAAAATCTACATGAGGATTAGTGATATAGCCGCGCACTTCACCTTTTGCATTTGCATCAGCTAGGATTGGGCCAACCGGACCATCACCTTCAAGCTTTACTGTTAACTTATCATCACCTTTCAACATAGCCCCTAGCATCGTCGTGATAGTTAATGTTCTTCCTAATGCAGCAGAGGCAGTCGCCCATGTATCATGTCTCCTTCTAGCCTCTTCTACCGTATCAGTTGACTTTATCGCATAAGCACGGATGTTACCGTTAAATGCTGTTGCTTTAATTAAATAATCATTCACGTGTTGTTCGCTCCTTTTTACAATATGCTATTCATTACATTCAGTAAGTACTGAATTTCTAATTTACACAAGTTTATTGAGTTACGCGATACGCGTAGTTATTGACATCCTTTATACTACTCAATGAGCCGATTGTTACGCAAGTTTTTGGCGTTGCCCTGACCATTCTGCACCATCTATCTTTGTACTACTCCCATTTAAAGCACGCTATAGCCTCCTAAAACAGAAAAAGCGCACGGGGTTATACCCCACGCGCTTTACCTTCTTTTACTTATCATTTTCCTCATCTTCAGATTCGGAAGCATGTTGTTCCTCTTCTTTAGATTGAATGTTTACTTTTACGTCTTGTTCAGAAGACTTTTCTTCTTCCGATTTGTCCGGATTGGCTTGCTCTGCTACAACCTCTTCCGGTAATGCTCCTGTTTCAAAAAGAGCTTTGATTTGATTTGCATCTAATGTTTCTACTTCTAATAACGTTTTGGCAATCAATTCAAGCTTTTCTTTCTTCTCTGTAAGTATCTGCTTCGCTTTATCATAGCATTGATTAATAATGCTTTGAATTTCTTGGTCAATTTCATAAGCGATGGCATCACTATAATTCGGTTCGTTCTGCATATCACGACCTAAGAAAACTTGGCCACCGGAGCTTCCGAATTGAAGTGGACCGATGCGATCACTCATTCCATATTCCGTAACCATTTTACGAGCAATACTCGTAGCACGTTGGAAGTCATTGTGTGCTCCTGTACTTACTTCACCAAAAATAACTTCTTCGGCAACACGACCCCCAAGTAATCCTGTGATTTTATCAAGCAACTCTGGCTTTGTCATAAAGTAACGATCTTCCCTCGGAAGCATTACAGCATAACCACCCGCTTGACCTCTCGGTACAATGGTAACTTTATGAACCATATCGGCATCATCCAGAACCATTCCGATAACGGTGTGTCCACTTTCATGGTATGCAACGATATTACGCTCTTTCTCAGAGATAACACGACTTTTCTTAGCTGGACCTGCTATGACACGATCTACCGCTTCATCAATATCTTCCATATCAATTTTCTTCTTATCACTTCTGGCAGCAACTAGCGCTGCTTCATTTAACAAATTCTCTAAATCCGCACCAGAGAACCCTGGTGTTCGCATCGCAATGGTTTTTATATCGACAGAATCATCTAACGGTTTATTACGAGCGTGGACTTTGAGCACCTCTTCACGACCTTTTAGGTCTGGGCGATCCACCGTGATTTGACGGTCAAAACGTCCTGGTCTTAACAAGGCTGGGTCTAAAATGTCTGGGCGGTTTGTTGCAGCTATAATAATAATTCCTTCATTCTCACCAAACCCATCCATTTCAACAAGTAATTGGTTTAAGGTCTGTTCACGTTCATCGTGTCCGCCGCCAACACCTGCTCCCCGTTGACGACCTACTGCGTCAATTTCATCGATAAAGATAATACAAGGCGCATTTTTCTTTGCATTTTCAAATAAATCACGCACACGAGATGCACCGACCCCTACGAACATTTCTACGAAATCCGAACCAGAAATGGAGAAGAATGGCACACCAGCTTCACCTGCAACTGCACGAGCTAGTAAGGTTTTACCAGTACCAGGAGGCCCCACCAGTAGTACCCCTTTTGGAATACGCGCTCCGATTACGGAGAATTTACGAGGGTCTTTTAAGAAGTCTACAACTTCTACTAATTCCTGTTTCTCTTCATCGGCTCCAGCAACGTCTTTAAATTTAACTTTCTTCTTCTCTTCACTATAGAGCTTCGCTTTACTCTTCCCAAAGTTCATGACACGACTTCCGCCGCCTTGAGCTTGGTTTAGAAGAAAGAAGAATAAGATAAATATAATAACAAACGGAATTATTCCAGTTATGAATTGGAGCCATCCGTTTGGTTGCTCTTCTTCCTTGATCGATATGATCCCTTGTTCATTAGCTTGCTTCGTAATGTTCGCAACTATTTCCGTGTTATCTGGAATATTAGTTATGAAGGTTTGGTCATCCCCTTCTTTTAATGTTCCAGTAATTTGCATAACCCCATTAGAAGGCCGCATTACCATTTCTTTTATTTCACCCTTGCTTAACGCTTGGGTAAACTGTTTTACATCAAATTCCTTTTGTTGGTTGTTTTGTCCGCTAAATACACCAACAACTCCTATTAATACTAGGAAAATAAGGAAATAAAATATTACGTTACGAAATATTCGATTCATTGCCTACCTCCTCCCAAACGAGAAAACTATAGTAAATAGTATCATACTAAAAAGTAACAATACAACTAATTACCCTTCTAAGATATGTTATTAACCCACTGTTCATTCTGGATAAAGCAATCCTATTCCTCACCTTTATACACTCGAGGTTTTAACACACCTATGTATGGCAGATTTCGGTATTTTTCTTGATAATCAAGTCCATAACCGACTACGAATTCGTTTGGAACTTGGAAACCAACTATATCTGCTTTAATATCAACAGTGCGTCCCTCTGGCTTGTCCAACAATGTAACAATCTTAATGGATTTTGCTTTACGGTATTTGAATAGGTCAACGAGATAGCTTAACGTGAGACCACTGTCAATAATGTCCTCTAAGATAATAATATCTCTTCCTTCTACCTTCGTATCCAAATCCTTCACAATCTTCACTTCACCAGAGGACTTCATTTCGCCACCATAACTAGATACATCCATGAAATCCATTTCGATATACGTATCTACATAACGAAGAACGTCCGACATAAATGGCATCGCGCCTTTCAAAACTCCGATGGCCAATGGAAACTTATCCATATACTCCTTCGTCAAGCCTTCCCCAATCTCTTGGCACTTTTGTTGGATGTTATCCTTGGTAATTAACACCTTTTCAATATCTTGATTCATGTTTACGGTACCCTCCTACATGCTGCTATTCCTTACATATTCCAGTTGAAGATATTCCGTCGAAAGGCTATCGTCTACGCGCTCCAAAGAGCTCTTTCTAAGACCAGGAAGCCAAAGAACGGTTCCTTTAGCATCCGTTACCACTGGCCATATATCTCTTTCAGCTAAAGGAATCTTTTCATCAATAAAAATATCTTTTAGCTTTCTTGACCCGTTTAAGCCCTTTATCCGCATTCTATCCCCAGGTTTCCTTGTTCTAATATAAAGTGGAAATGTAATGGAATCCAGATGACAAACAAACGTGTCATTTCCTTCTGGAATAGCTTTCCCAACTATCTTCCCCTTCATCATAGAACCATTTGGTAAAAAAACCTCTCCTGGTATTTGGAAATGGAAAGAGTAAGACTTTTGCTCCTTCTTGTCTTGTGACTGAAAGGAAAAAATCATTTTGTCATACGACTTTTCCACAACTAAATCGTTTGGAAGATGGATGGTCTTATTTGGCTTATTATCCATTAGCTTGATCAATTGATCCTCTTGTATGTAACTAAGATCTTTCGGCACGGAACGGTATAGATAGTTCAATATTAGATGATAGGCGCTCCTTTGTAAAGCAATGGGAAACTCCCTCATCTTTTCTATATAAACCGTACAACATAGAGGCTCTTTTTCAAAAAAAGCCGTTTTACTCACGACTTTTTTTGCCTCTCCGTTCATATATTGATCGTCCTGTGCCACCCGTTCCGTTAATTTATGTATGGTATCGGAAACACTTGGATTTATCCGTTTCAAAAAAGGTAGGACATGAATTCGAAGATAATTGCGTGTGTAAACATCTTCTTCATTCGAAGGATCCCGTCTAGGTTCTATGTGGTTGCGCTGGCAATAGGTTTCAATATCCTCTTTATCTACACATAAAAAAGGACGAATAATCCACCCACCTGCAAATGGTCTCTTCATTGGAATACCAGTCAAGCTTGCTGGGTCTGCCCGCTGCGCCAGTCGCATAAGAACTGTTTCCACTTGATCATCACCATGATGACCGAGCGCTAAATAATCTGCATCCCATACTTCCATTTGTTTTTGAAAATAGTCATACCTTAATTCTCGAGCAGCCAGTTGGGTACCTTTTCCTTCTTTTCCCTTATACGTATGGACATCCACAGAAGTTTCATTAAATTCAATATGCCATTTTTGACAGACTTCACGCACATAAGCAACATCTTGTTTAGATTGCTCACCTCTTAGCCCATGATCCACAGACAAAGCAACGAGACGTAACTGCCACGTTTCTTCCAAAGCTTTTAACAGGTGTAGGAGAGCCATTGAATCTGGTCCTCCTGATACACCAATTAAAACCGTTGCCCCTTTATGCAATAACTGATGCTTTTTTACAAAAGACTCGACAACCCTTCTCATCCTCTTTTCCTCCGCTCTGCGTTTCTCTATGAATATCCTATCACTACCTATTCAAACTACGCAAAGCTAATCCCGCCTCTACTTTTAGGTTAAAAATAAATAAAACACGTAAAACAGGAAAACAACAAACGAAATAGCTAAGCTTTCAATTAAAACATAGCTTTTTCGTTTAGGTGCATTTGCCTTGTATGTCGAACGAGTTGGGTTTGGACTAACCTTTTGCTGAGGCTGCTGTGCTCGCGCTTGTGTTTGCTTTTGTCGTTTTCTTGCTTGATCAGAATACTTCAATAACAATGTCGACAAATCTTTCTTCATCACTTCACTTGTTGAATATTTCCCATATAACGCCTTTTTAAGTATGGGTTCATATTTTTTTAGTCCCGGTGAGCGTTGAATGTGCGCCATCAGCGTTCGCTCTGGATGCTTTCCACGTTCAAAACCTTTCGGATAAAAGACTCTGATGATTACCATTGCTAATGCAAATAAGTCATAGGATGGCTCAGCTTTCCTCGATCCCAATCCCCAATAGCCTCGGTCATAAAACTCCGTGTATTCTTTTATTGATCTACCAATTTGAGTCGTTCCTCCGACATCAATCCAACGTAAACGAGGAGGTGGAGATGTAATAATCAAATTCTCTGTCTTTAAATCTCCGAATACCCACCCCGCTTCGTGTAATTCGGTTAAATCTTCTAACAGCTGCAAAACAAAAATGGCTAACCACTCTTCGCCATGATGCTGAAAATAAGTGTGGAGCTGTTCCCCTTTTAAATATTCCATGACGTAGAATGATAGTTGTCTGCCACTTGGAGTTACCCAATCATCAACATCTAACAAAGAAGGTCCAAGGCGATTCCCTTGGACCTTTTCAAACGTTTTAAGTACGTTAACCTCCATTGTGATTGATGAGCTCTTCTCACTGATTTTTAAAGCAGCATCTCTTCCATTCCATTCACAAAGAAAGACAGATCCGATCGCACCGTGACCGAGCCTCTTTTTTATGATGTATTGATGGTGATGCCATTTTCCAATAATGACACTACCTGCTCTAAGATTAATACCCTGCTTCTTCGATGCCTGGTTCATCTTCCCTCATGAAGCTCCTTTTTAAGCTTTTTTTACCGAATTGATACATCGCTTCCTTCAATGCTGGACCTGTCGGTGTAATACCACCGCTAGTTAGCTTTGGAAATACCGAAGAGATCGATTCGAGTTTTGGTGACCAATCTAGAACTTTGTTAATATCTTTTCGTTTTCCTGGGAATGCGTAGATCGAGAATCGGTTTCTTCCTATACGAGCATTTAGACTAACAGATAAATCAATTAATGCTTCCTGAACTGTGTGTATTTTATTGCCCATGCTTGCACTTGTATCAACAAGAACCAATACTTCTAAATCACACGTCTCTCCTAAATCCTCCACAACCTCCATGACTTCCCCGCGTTGTTCTGGAGGTAGTTCTTCTAAACTTTGATCAGGACCTAGAATTTGCTTTAGCTCCTGATTCACTACTCCTTGTAACGTTTGTGTCATTGCTTGCTTGGTTACGGTTTGGACCGTTTGAGAAAGTGCCTGCTTGTACACAATCTGACTTACACCACCACCTGATAATGCAATCTCTTCTACTTCCTGTAGTCCAGTTGGATCCTCAGATTGATCCTCCATTATTCCGATAACATTCACGGTAATGCCCTGTTGAAATGCTAACGCTGCTACCGCAGAAGGATCTTCTCCTTTATTCGAACATCCATCTGTAATTAATAGAATTTGCTTCAGTGTACCTTTTTTCATAGATAATTCCTCCTCTTTGATTGCCCTTTCCTTCAATAGATTTTCAACAGAAAGAGTTTCCTTACCTACAGTGTCGCCGCGTAAGAGAAGAAATATACCTATTCATCTATTAAAATATAAACTCCTATAACGCCTTTTCTGTATAAGTAGGGATTGGCGCCCATTTCGGATTGTTCTTATCAATTCTGGCAACTAGAACGGTCATGTCATCCTCAATTTCTCCAGAGGAACTGTTCCGGATTACTTCTTCTAAAATGATGTCCGCAATTTCTTGCGGATCATCTGTTTGAATCTCTTTAATAATTCTCTTTAACCAAATATCTACGTTTTCGATATGCTTTGGTGCCTCATATATGCCATCACTCATCATGATTAAGAGATCACCAGCTTTCAACTGGTCATTTACCACTTCGACGTCGAAGTCTTGAATAATTCCGATTGGTAAGTTACTTGATTCTACCGTTTGAATGGTTTTCCCTCGTTTTATGAAACTAGGGGTAGATCCTATCTTTAAAAATCGAACTGCTGCATTATGCAAGTCCATTACCGCCAAATCAAGTGTAGAAAAAATCTCATCACTTGTTCGGAGCGATAAAATAGAATTAATAGACTTAATCGCTACTTGCTCCTGTATGCCTGATTGCAAGATTTGCTGGAGAAGCCTTAGTGTTTCGACACTTTCTTCATGGGCTCTATCTCCATTTCCCATTCCATCACTAATGGCCATGGCATATTTGCCAGCACCTAGTTCTATCGTCGTAAAGCTATCACCAGACACAAGCCCACCACCTTTTGCTGCATGAGCCGCTCCTGTTTCAATGACATATTTTCTGGCAGATCCAAAAGATAAATAACAATAGCCGTTCGGGAATGGAGATACCTCTTCTTCTTTGACCACAACGTCTTCTTTTAAAATATCTGAAAGCATCGGGGCGATAAGCTTTGGCCCCTCTCCATGATAATTATAAAAAGACAGATTCATTTCTATATCAATATTTCCTTTTTCAAGGCTATAGATATCTAATTTCTCTAGCTCTATTCCCATATGATTTAAGCCTGCTACAATTTCCACTTCTTGTTGTTCATGATTTTCGCGCTCTTTTACAATTTCTTTTGCAAAATCTCCCATTACCTCCGATACACCTAATAGTTGATCCGCGACAAATTGGCGACTTTCTGTTACTTGTTTTTTAAGCTTCTTATTCGCGTTATAAAAGGATAGTTCATGTTTCATTGTATCTACGACGCGTTTCGACTTCACACAATGATTATCAAAGTTATTTTGCAATACTTTATTCGGTTGATTCCCCGTTTCTAACTCACTTTTCATGTCAGCCATTAAATCGTATGTTTTATCAAACTTCTGCGCCCAACACACTTCTTTTTTGAAACAAGATTGACATGTTTTCTCTGTAACATTACTTAGGAAGTAATCCATATCCTTCGTTTGCTCTTCTTCTACGGCAATCTTCTGTTCATGATTAAAGCTTTTCGATAGTGCTTGGAAGACATGAGAGAACTGTTCGACTCTGCTTGCAGTTACATCGCGAACCTTCTGCAGGTATTGCTCTTGTTCTTTGGAATGCTCCACTGTACCTGGTATGTATCTCGATATCATCTTTATCCAGCTCTCTGGTGTACAGAAGAACAATAACACCGCACATAACGTCTCTAATAAAGAGGATAAAATGGTGTCGACACCATTTCCGTAGATACCGACTAACAATGTTCCTACAAACAACCCAAGACTTACTCCGATTTTTTTACCGTCCTTTAATAGGCCTCCTAATAAACCAGAGAAAGCTAACAAGCTCATCTGGTATAGACTGGCTACATTGGCTAAGCTTAAAATTAAACCAGCAACGACACCAACTGTTGACCCAATTGCTGCCCCACCTACATACGATAACCATAGCACCAAATAACGAGAAAGGATTTGTTCCATAGAAGCACCTTGAATCTCCCATCCAATCGTTCCCGTTAAGACAGAGGCTAGTAAAATGATCATACAAACAATTTCTTCATTTTTTAACGACGGTTTATAACGTTTTGGTGATAATAATGGAATACTCTGCATAAAAATAAGAACTAAGACCGCACTCAAAACTCCTTCCACTGCTGCTAGCGTCCATTCATAGGTAGATAATTCGCTCGTAAAGGAAAGAGTAAAGATACGCGGTAACCCACTAGCAAAAAACACGATAATCGGCAATATTCTTTGCTGATGATCCATCGTCTTACATAAGGACGCAAAGAAGATAAAAACGACCGAAGCAAGAACGACAAATACTCCATGCTCCCAATTCAAGGTTAGAGCTCCTATTACCGTTGCCAGCATCACCTTAAAGGACTTGTCCTTTCGCATAAACCAAACGGATGCTAAAAAGGAAAGGGCAAAGGGAGATACCGATGATAATACAATCGCTCTTCCAAGCAAAAAACCAACTAGGAACAAGAGCCATCCCTTTTCTAAGAAAAATAGTTTCGTCTTATCTGAAAGCTTTCTTCTAAAAGATTCTATCCTCTTTTTATCGACCAATATGGATTTGGATCCGCTACTTGTTACTGAATCCATCATTACACACCACTCCTTCTCTTCCGTCTATTAAAGCACACCCTCTCTTCATTTTTTGTCAAAACAACAGATATGCCGTGACAAAATGTTCGACTTCTTTCTAGGTGTCCAAGCCTGTTTCAACATTATTTAAAACATGACTTGTCGTATTACCAAAAAACTTTTTTTAATTGGTTTCGCTTACATGAATTTTAGGTCTTGATTTCTCTTTTTAGACGACTATAATAGTTCTTGCGGTGAATAGTTCGTGCAGGAACTATTTTTTTATTTGGAAGGAGATCCTCATATGGATAAAAACGAAAAAATAACTCGCATTATCCAATCGTTTCGTGCAGTCAACCGTAACTTTTTAATTCATATCAAACGAAATGCAAATGATTTAGGAGTAACGACACTGCAATTACAAATATTAAAAATACTTCATGAGAACCCTGAAATGGGGTTAGTCGAGCTCGCAAATAAGATTGAATCGAGCAAAAGCACAGTGAGTGAAACTGTGGAGCGACTAGTTAAAGCGGGGTATATTGAACGAAAACGATCTCCTAAAGATCGACGTGCACTTGTTATGCGCTTGACCGATAGAGGGGAAACCGAAAAGGCGGAAGCTCATAAGGAATATATGAAACGTTTATCTGGTCTCGATGCTTTAGACGATAAAGAGGTGCAGACCCTCCTTTCTCTTCACGAAAAAATCATTCAAAATATTAAGACAGACGGAGATGAAAAAAATGAGTAGAAGTACTTATATAGAAGCCTCTAAAGTAAATAAGAGGCCTATTATTTTTGTTATGGTTCTAGGAGCATTTGTTGCCATCTTGAACCAAACGTTAATGAACATTGCTTTACCCGTAATGATGGTCGATTTAGATATAACCGAAAATACCGCACAATGGTTAACGACCATTTTTATGCTTGTGAACGGTATCGCTATTCCCATTACTGCTTTCTTAATGGAGAAATATAGTACGAGACAATTATTTTTAACGGCGATGAGCCTTTTTGCACTCGGAACCTTAATATGTGCCCTTTCACCAACCTTTTCTTTAATTCTAATGGGGCGGGTGGTACAAGCTGCCGGGGCTGGAATTATGATGCCGCTTCTAACCAACGTAGTTCTAAGCTTGTTTCCAATTGAAAATCGTGGGGCAGCTATGGGACTAATCGGGTTAGCCATGATGTTTGCACCTGCAGTTGGACCAACACTATCTGGTTGGATTGTGGAACATTATTCTTGGCGTTTGTTATTCTATATCATTTTACCTATTGCCATTATTGATGTTATCTTAGCTTTTTTCCTATTACGAAATGTTACCAAGCTATCCAATCCAAAAATCGATATTTTGTCGATTATTCTATCTACTTTTGCATTCGGCGGACTCCTTTACGCGTTCAGTAGAGCAGGAAATGAAGGCTGGGGAGATGAACAGGTGATTGCAACGCTTGTCATTGGTGCCGTTGCGATGGTGTTCTTCGTAGCAAGACAACTACGCATGGAAAGACCGATGCTCGAGTTTCGCGTTTTTAAATACAGCATGTTTACCTTATCAACGATTATTAATGTGGTCGTAACGATGGCTATGTTTGCTGCTATGATCTTAATCCCTTTGTATTTGCAGCTTATTCGTGGATTCACACCGCTAGAGTCTGGATTACTATTGTTGCCAGGTGCCCTAATTTCAGCGGTTATGTCCCCCATTACTGGTAAACTATTTGATAAAATTGGAGCAAGACCTCTTGCTTTGACTGGTCTGTTTATCACAGCTCTTACGACGTTCGGCTTAACCAATCTTACAGACTCCACAACATATGGGTACATGATGTTTGTCTACAGTGCTCGAATGGTTGGGATTTCTATGATTATGATGCCGATAATGACAGCAGGATTGAACCAATTACCAATGCGTTATTATCCACACGGTACTGCGATGGCAAATACGTTACGCCAAGTTTCAGGAGCAATCGGTACAGCTTTCTTAGTTACTGTTATGAGTAACCGGCGTGAAGATCACATGAGTGAATTCTTACCGAATGGGGTACCAAATGATCAACAGGTAGCGTTCGCCATGCAACACGCAACCATTGAAGGGATAAATGATTCTTTTATGGTTGCTACTGGATTTGCGATTTTAGGATTCGTTCTATCCTTCTATTTAAAAAGAGTGAAATCAGCAGATGAAGAGGAAGCAAAACGAGCTAAAAGCTATCCAAAATCAGAATCACCAAATCCGAGTTAATAGACGAAAAGGGACTACTTATTAGGTAGTCCCTTTTTTACAATTCCATTATTTTTTGAAAAACCTCTCGATAATAGGAATCCTCATGTGCGACAAAATCATTTTTGCTAAACGCTCGCTTTACCGGATTCTTCTTCGCATCCTGAATAACGAATCCTTCCCCACTCACGGATTCCCTTTTTCCTTCAAATAGTTCAACCATGTCTTGTGCACGTATCTCGAATAAACCAGTAACCTCTGATTCTTGTACCGCATAATCCAATATAGGTTGATTGTATCTTCCTACGAAAACATGGCAACGCTCGCGGTCCAAATATGGCGCTTCCACAATGGTTTCTTTGATTAATCCAACAGGAATCAACTCATTAAACATAAGTTGAATTCCAAGCTCCTCTTCCAATTCTCGAACTCCATCCTCAGGAGTCTCCCCGGCTGCTAGATGACCGGCAGCACTAATATCCAACTTGTTTGGGGAAATATCTTTAGCTGGATGGCGGAGTTGAAAAAGTACCGTACGTGTGTCCGATTCACCCTTAATGATCCAACAATGAAAGGTCTGATGCCATAATCCTTCTAAGTGAACGGTTTCGCGATCCTCCACTTTGATAAACTGTCCATCTTCTGTCCATACGTCCAATTTCTCATCCACTCGTACACTTCCCTCACAGATGCGCAAGGTGGCTCACCTGATTTACATCATGAACCTGCCATGCTTCATCTATATACTGAATTTTGCTCCACCCAGCATTTTGTAATCTCGTATTTTTTGAATTCATTTCCCCATTCGAAAGGGTGGAAAGAATACAACCGATTACTGCACCATGTGCAACAAGCAATACTCGTTTGTATGGGTAGGTTTTGTTTAACATCTCTAAACCGGTCATTACTCTGTTCTGAAATGCTTCATAGCTTTCCGCTTCCGGAAAATTACGATCTGGATATAAACGATTACGTTCTTCTGCTAGTAACCCTTCTGCTTTCCCGAAGGAACGCTCTTTAAAGTCTTCCATTTCCACAAAGGGAAGATTCAAGGCCTCATTAATAATTTCTGCTGTTCGTTTTGCTCTTTGCAGAGGACTGCTAACAATGATATCCCAATTCTCTCGCTTAAAATATGCCTTACAAGCTTCTGCTTGGGCTATCCCTCGCGCATTTAACGGTATGTCTGTTTTACCTTGCAATTTACCGGCTACATTCCAATCTGTTTCCCCATGCCTGATTAACGTTATCATTGGTATCCCCCTTTTCTCGTCTACCTATAGTTTATCCTGTTTTTTATTAAAAAGGTAGTCGAGTTCAAAAGATGGTTGACACGATTACTAAGCTGTTGTATTATATTCTTTGTGACTTTGACACGGCGGTGTAGCTCAGCTGGCTAGAGCGTACGGTTCATACCCGTGAGGTCGTGGGTTCGATTCCCTCCGCCGCTATCTATTATAAAAGGACAGGCTATGATGCTTGTCCTTTTTTGTTGTAAGCAAATAGTAAAAAAAGCTGATACATAAGTGTATCAGCTTTTCAACTCTCATATATACGGTTTTTGACCCGTTCGTTTATAGATAAGGCATTTATATATCGCCCTCATCATAGACAGCAAGGTTAACCTTTTCTAGCTCCACGACCTCCGCGTTTTGATTCCGTATGCTTCTTCAAGGAAGCTAAACGGTCCTCAGAGTCTTTCAGAAAACGATTCATTTTCGCCTCGAAGGTCTCCGTACGTTCCCGATTATTTCTTGGATTAGGTTTACGACGGTCTGGATTATCTTTGGCCTTTTTAATCGATAGGCCAATCTTCCCATCATCTTCTACATTAATGACTTTTACTGTTACTTCATCACCAACGGATAAATGTTCATTAATGTCCTTTACGTAGTTATCAGCAACCTCACTAATATGAACCAGCCCTGTTGTTCCACCCGGTAACTCGACGAATGCTCCAAAATTAGTGATTCCGGTTACCTTACCTTGTAACTTGCTGCCTACTTCGATTGACATAAAAAAAATGCTCCTCCTTAAAAGTTTAAAAAATATCTCACCTTATATATTATATATAAGCTACAAAAAGCGTGTCAATAAGACGGGTCTTCCTCAGGAAGTTTAAAAATTATTTCGCCTTTTTTAGAGAAAAAGTAATTGGTTCTAGCAATTTCTTTCACATATTCTTCATCTTGTAGTAGTTGGACTTCCTGTTTCAGATCCTTCTCTTCTTTTTTAAGGGAAGTCATTTCTTCTTTCATTTCCTCGTACTGCTCTTTCTTTTCTGCATATACAATCTGCTGATTTACATGATACGAAATAAGGGAGCCGAATACGATCATAGCTAGTATTGCAAATAGCACTAGCCGGCGATAGAGTCGTTTTCTTTTTTTGTGTTGTCTTTTTACATGAGCATCGTACTGCTTCATATAAGTAGAATTAATTCGTGCTACGGATTTTTGTTCTTTTCTTGTCACCGACAGGCTACCTCCTTATTATCACTTCTTATCAGAATGTTTCCGTTTGGTTATTTTATTCTTTATTTTACTATAAAATCCTGCTAAATGGGTGATTTTATTTTTCGCATTTTTCGGTATGAGTCGCCATATAAGCTTGCCCATTAGTCGAATCGGATAACATATGAGGTTATATAAGAAAATCATCACCCACATCAATCCTCCCCATAGAGCCATTACAATGGTGAGGAGTAGTTGAAGGATACGAATTATTGGTCGAATAAAAATCGTTAGAACCATTCGATAGGAAAAACGATAAACCGAAATAAAGGAGTCTATAATCTTTTCTAGCATCCGTTGATAAAGGCTTTTGAACAAGGCATTGTAAGCTGAGTAACCACACAATAATGCTAAAAGTATATAAAATCTCAGCTCACCTTGATTGACACGAAATAAGAGATAAAACAAGATTAGGGATTGTAACAACCAAAAGCTGATTTCAATGACATAAGAAAAAATGGTTCTTTTTTTCCAAGCATCCTCAAAGCGTCTAAACGTTTCAATCGCCATTCCTAAATAAATTCCTCCGGCGATCATGGAAATAATCGTTAGGAATTGAACGGTTAACGTCATTTAAAAAGCTTGCTAAAGAGTCCTTTAGCTTTCTCCCCATGTTGATGTTCCTCTAAGTAAGAAAGCTCATAAATTTTCCCTTTAATAGACACGTTCCCTTCTTCTAAATCTAGGTTTTTCATTTGAAGGTTCTCGCCACGAACAATCAAAAACCCCATGACCGTCTGTAACAAGAATTCCTCATTATCGAAGCTATCCACTTCTTTTACACCGGATATTTCTAGGGTTCTTCTATTGCTCATTCTGACGTGATGTTCTACTTGTGCCCTTACAGATTGATTATTTTCATAATAGTTCATAATCTACAGCCCCTCCTTTTATCCATATAAATGTATGTACAGAGGGACAAGTTTAGAACTAATCTTGGGAAACAGGTTCCTCCTTTTTAATCGAATATAATGACGCTGCCTCTTCTTTGCGCACAATATCTTTTAATGACTCTACTTGGACCGTGACAAGCTTCTGACCGAACTGAATTGTTAGCTCGTCGCCGACACTGACATTCGAGGCTGCTTTTGCAGGGTTGCCATTTATCGTAATTCGTCCTTGATCAGCTACCTCTTTCGCCAACGTTCTTCTTTTTATTAACCTAGAATTCTTTAAAAACTTATCTAGTCTCATTACGAATTCTCCTCTTTTCGTTCTACTTGTTTTGCTTTCTCCCAGTATGCATCTAACTGATTTAAACTTAATGCTTGAAGCTTCTGATTGTTCTTCTCTGCTTCTCTTTCCATAAATCTAAATCTCGTCTTAAATTTTCGATTTGTTTGTTTTATGGAAATCTCTGGATTTACTTTATAATATCTTGTTAGGTTGACGATAGCAAATAACAAATCACCGAATTCTTTCTCTATTTCATTCGGATTTTGAGCCGCTATGGCTTGTTGCACTTCTTCCATTTCTTCTTTTATTTTCTCCCACATAGGTTCTGAATCCTGCCAATCGAAACCAACCTTTGCGGCTTGCTTTTGAATTTGTTCGGCCTCTAATAGTCCAGACATTTGATTCGGAATCGCATCCATAAACGATGTGCGCTCAGATTTTTCTACCTTTTTTATTTCATCCCAGTTTTTCACCACTGTTTCCGCGGAAGTGGCAACGACATCTCCAAATACATGTGGGTGTCTTCTTATCATCTTATCTGTAATCGATTGGATGACATCATCAATTGTAAAAAATCCTTCATCCTCTCCAATCTGGCTGTGAAGCATCACTTGTAACAGAATATCTCCCAATTCCTCAATCATGCCATCATCGTCCAGTCCATCCACCGCTTCTATGAATTCATATGCCTCTTCTAGCAAATATTTCCTTAACGATTCATGAGTTTGCTCCTTATCCCATGGACAACCATTCGGGCCCCGTAATTGAGCAATCACTTCTCTTAATCGGAAAAATTGGTGAGATAATTGCTCACGTTTTGCAGGAGGAACATAAATACTAGTTAGGTTACTTAAAGAAACCGACTGATCTAACTCAACTAATGGGACTTGAATCACCTTTTCCTCCTTGCTTCCTACAGCGTCGACAACCGTGACCAGATAGTCTGGATCTAAGTCTTCTAAGAGAGTGAGCTTTACTTCGGAAGCAACGAAGGAATCATACACTTGGCAAAAGACTAGATGTTGTAAGTAGTTTAATTCCTCTCTCCGAAATGACGTTCCATCGACAAATTGAAATCCCTCAATAGGATCGATACGTAACGCGGTAAACAAATCATCTAAATAGCTTTGTCCACCCACAATGGTTATTTCCACATTCGACTGTTGCTCTAACAACTGAACGGTTTTTTCTGCTAGCATCGGGTGGCCAGGGACTGCGTAAATAATGGATTCCTCTTTAGCTTGTTGAACAAGGTCCTCAACAATGGCTTCATACACATCACCGAAGTCTGCATGCGCTTCATAAATAGCATCATACCCCTTAAATGTTACACCCTCCTGTTTCAATGTAGAAATTACAGGATGATCCTCAGTCCGAACATAAATTGGAGATGGAGAAGTGGTTAGTTTTTTGTAAATTCCCAAAGGAAGCTGATCAATATCCCCTGCTCCAAGTCCGATTATTTCAATTTTTTTCATGGACGAAACCTCCATCTTTGAATTTCAATCAATAAATCTGCAAAAGGCAGTTCGCGAAGATCTTCTTCTTTAAATGCACGTAAACGAATGAGTAAAATCACATACAAACACCCAGCTAAGACACAAATAATCCCAACAAACAATGCTGTTTCAATACGACTATTAAGAAATGAACTGTAAGCATATAACTGATTCATAGAAATAACGAACCCTGTCATAACGAGTAACGAAATCATAAAACGGAATAGCGGGATAGGAAATGGTCGAATGCCTTTCACCTTCTGTTTTAATACGAAAACATTTATCGCACATAAAATCAACACAGAAATAATCGTAGCTAGTGCCGCCCCCATGATTCCGAATTCAGGTATCAAAAGCTCGTTCCCGCCAAATTTTACGAGAAATGCAAATAAGACAAAGATAGCTGTTCGATAAACGTAACCCAACCCTTGTAGGATAGAAGAAGCAGTCAATGCTGTAGATGCAAAAAATATAGTAAAGGACAACAGTTGAAGACTATGTACACCTTCGTTCGTTTCATAGAGCACTTGGTTCGCCAGAGGCATAATGGTCATCAAGCCAACAGAACAAGCAGCCGATATGTATATACTGAATCGAAGCGCACTTTCCATATGGAGTCGGAATGATGCTGGAGCACGCTGGTAACGCTTCTGTGTTACCGATGGGATGAGAGCAAGTGCCAAAGACGACCCTAAGACTGTTCCTAGTTGAACAAGTGGGTACCCCCTGTCCAACACACCTTTCCACTCCTTAGCTTCCAGTAATGAATAGCCAAAATCTAGTAACCCATTCACAACATTTAACGCATCAGATAATTGCAAAAGCAATAACATCATATAGTTTAGACAAATGAAAAATCCGTAACCAAATATGACTTTACTGTACTTTCGCCATGAAAAAGAGACTTTTTGCCAGGTTAGAGTAGGAATGGATTTCATCCATGTCCAACCTAGCCATGTGGCGGAGATTCCCGCAGCAACAATTGCACCAACCCCTGCTCCCTTGGCAACTCCATATAGGTCCCCATTCGATTGGACGACCACTATGGAAAAAAAGAGAATAACCGTCACTCGCGTTATTTGTTCTAAAACTTGGGATATAGCGGTTGGTCTCATGTCATTCATGCCTTGCGAAATCCCACGGAATAAAGAAGTAAATGGAATCAGTAAGAAGGTAAACGCAGAAAGCCGAAAAGCCGGAGAGAGATGCACATCTCCCATCCAAGCTGCGATATGCTCTGCTCCTAAGTATAAAAATAAAAACAGCAGTCCATTTATGAAAAAAAGAAGTGCTGTCAAGGGAAGGTAAAAACCATTTACGGACAGAGACTTTTCTTCCTCCTGAAGGTTTGCAACTAGCTGTGAGATGGCAGCTGGAAACCCATATAAGGAGAGCGTAAGTGCAATTCCAAGTATAGGATAGACCTGCTGATACATATAAAAACCCAGATCCCCTGTTATATTCTGAAGTGGAATCCGGTAGCCTGCACTTATACATTTACTAACAATGCCTGCAACAGTGAGTAATAAAGCTCCTCGAAACAGTTGCTTCGTTGGTTGTCCCATACATACTTTTTCCTTTTCTCTCTTTAGAATGCCTTTATTATATCATAGGACTGTACTCTGTTTAAAAAAGAGGACTGTCCCCTTACATAAGAAACCCTCCACTTTAGAGTGGAGGGTTTCCTACATGATGTTACCTAATCGAAATAATGTCTTTATCCGAGCTTTGAACACTTCCTTGAGCTTTTACTTCTACGGACTGACCTTGTGAAAGGTTCGTAAATACAATAGGAGTAATGGTAGAAGTTGCGTTTTCTTCAATGTAAGCGAGGTCTACTTCCATCAGTACTTGACCTTGCTTCACTTCTGCACCTTCTTCTACCTTAGCAGTGAAGCCTTCTCCTTTTAGGTTTACGGTATCAATTCCAATATGAATTAAGATTTCTGTACCATTTTCTGCTAGCAAGCCAATAGCGTGCTTGGTAGGGAAAATGTTTACAACTTTTCCGTTAACAGGAGAAACAATGTTTCCTTCTGTAGGTTTAATCGCAAAACCATCGCCCATCATTTTCTCAGAGAATACTTGATCTGGGACTTCCGTAATACTCATAATTTCACCAGAAAGTGGACTTACAAATTCTAAGTCTGCTGTGATTGGCGTAACCGCATCGTTTGCTTTATCTAGAATTTCTGAGACATCTTCCTGTTTTCGAGGTGTCTTACCATCGATAATATCTTGAATTTGACCACGTAACGTATCGGATTTAGGTCCGAAGATTGCTTGAATGTTATTTCCAACTTCCATAACACCAGAAGCACCCAATTTTTTCAGACGGTTCTTATCTACATTCTTAATGTCATCTACACTTACACGTAAACGTGTAATACATGCATCTAAGTTCGTAATATTTTCTTGACCACCCATTGCGGAAAGGACTTCGTATGGAAGGTCTCCTACTTCATCTGAATCATCATCCTCTTCCATTTCATCTTCACGTCCTGGCGTTGCAAGATTAAATTTAAGGATTGCCCAACGGAATCCAAAGTAGTAAATAACAGAGAATACAAGACCAATGATGATGACCCACCACCAGTCCGTACGATTCGGCATAATACCAAATAAAATAAAGTCAATTAAGCCACCAGAGAAAGTCATTCCAATCTTAACGTCTAAAAGATACATCGTCATAAAGGATAAGCCCGCAAAAACAGTGTGAATTGCAAACAGTAATGGGGCCACGAATAAGAATGAAAACTCAATTGGCTCTGTAATACCTGTTAAGAAAGAAGTTAACGCTGCAGAACCCATGATACCAGCTACGACTTTCTTTCTTTCCGGTTTTGCAGTATGATAAATCGCTAATGCTGCAGCTGGAAGACCAAACATCATGAACGGGAATTTACCAGTCATAAAGTTACCAGCTGTAAATTCCACCCCATCTTTTAATTGCGCAAAGAAAATGGTTTGGTCTCCTCGTACAATATCTCCTGCTGCGTTCGTATATTGACCGAACTCAAACCAGAACGGCGAGTAGAAAATGTGGTGCAATCCAAATGGAATTAACGCACGTTCAATGACCCCGAATACAAACGTAGACAACGTACGATTCGTTTCTAGCATGAAATGAGATAACGCGTTTAGTCCATCTTGAGCAAATGGCCACACCCAATACATAAGAATCCCTAAAAATACGGAAGTAAACGCTGTTATGATTGGTACAAATCGTTTTCCCGCAAAGAATCCTAAAAACTGTGGTAACTCAATGTTAAAAAATCTTCGATACATGAATGAGGCGAGCACCCCGACAATAATACCACCAAAGACACCTGTTTGAAGGGTTGGTATCCCTAGTACAGCAGCATATGCAGGGTTGTCTGTCATTTCGGCAGTTACACCACCGAATACTCCCATCGTTTTATTCATAATCAAATATCCAATAATTGCAGCAAGACCAGCTACTCCATCTCCACCAGCTAACCCGATGGCTACCCCTACAGCAAACAACAACGGCAAGTTATCAAATACGACTCCACCAGCCGCTTCCATTATTTCAAGAATTTGTAGCACTACTGGGTTGCCAAACCATGGAAACTTAGCAATCCATTCCTCTTGAGCAAAGCTCGTTCCAAACGCAAGTAAAATACCTGCAGCAGGTAGCAATGCTACCGGCAACATAAGGGCCTTACCAACTTTTTGCAAGGTACCAAATGCATTATTCATGTTTTTTCCTCCTTTTTTTGTAGTGATAACAGAAACAGAATGTATGGAATAAGAACAAAAAAAAGCATGAGTATAAAAGAGTCAGCAAAATAAGGAAACGGATACATTCCATTCCTTACTTTACCCATAAAACTCTTGAATACTCATGCCTGATCGAATCAGTAACACGTATGTTAAGATTTATTGGATAACCGTTGTAAATGAATCGTTAAGTACAAGACCTCTGATTCATCCACTGGCTTATTTAATTGTTTCTGCATCACTTTTATCAATTTCCAAGCAAGATTATAGCATACTGGGTATTCATTTTTCAATAGTTCTGCTAAACGGTTTTCTTTTCCTAAGGATTCTCCGTGATGGACCCTATCAATAGCCCGATGTAAATGCTGAATTAACCGATTATAGTCTACCGTACCTCTGTCCAGACTTAGGTCTAACTCGTCCTCAATAATCTCCACAAATCGAGAAATCAACTTATTATGTTTGTTAATATCTCGTAAAGCTTTGTCCGTCACAGCACTATGAATATGAAGCGCAATAAATCCGATTTCCCCTTCAGGTAAAGAGACCCCCATTTGCTTTTGAACCATGTCCACTACTTCGCGAGCGACTTGATACTCCTTAGCGTATAAGGACTCAATTTCAAATAAAAAAGGGTTCGAAAAATAAATGTCTTTCTTTGCACGATTAATAGCAAAAGCGATATGGTCCGTGAGAGCAATGTGAATGTGTTCGTTTAGTTCCTGACCCATTCGGTCTTCAATGTATATTAATACGTCATTCATAAAATCTATAATAGCTTGGTCTAGATGAGGAAGAAGATTCATGTATTGTTCCTTTTCATTTTCTCCCTTAAGAAGAAACGTTTTATCCGCTTTATCAAATGGAACTGTTTCCCCTTGCTTTCGGTTAAAGCCAATCCCCTTTCCAATCAAGACGACTTCTTGATAGGTCGGATGCACACCTATTAACACATTATTATTCAACACTTTTTCGATACGTACCTGTTCTACCATTTCACCGCACCCTTTTTCTTACAAATCCGCTTTCATGCCCACAAGTATATCGCACTTCTTTTCGGTTGAAAAGAAATAAGAGAATAGAGTAGCTGACGATATGGAAATAGAAAAAGGCTAAACCTCAAGAAGTTCCCACTTCCAAAGGCTTAGCCCTCCTCGTCTATCCCTATTCCATTTGTCTTGCCAGAAAACTTGCTGCGGTTTCCACTGCTTTATGCTCGACAGCACTTAGCTTTTTATCATCTTTTGATAAAATCATGACACATCCAATGGGATCTCCGTTCGCCACGATTGGGCTTACTACATATGATCCAACCTTTTCCTCATTGCCATCCACGATTTCCAGCATGGACTCTTCAGATTCAGAGATAAGGGAACGATCATCCATCGCTTTTTCCATCAGTTTCCCGATGCTTTTTCCTAAGTATTCTTTCTTAGATTCACCAGATACAGCAATGAATTCATCGCGGTCACATATAAGAACTGGTGAGCCGAGCGAATCAAATAATGCATCCGCATATTCCTTCGCAAAGTCACCTAATTCACTAATTGGAGAGTATTTCTTTAAAATAACCTCTCCTTCTCTGTCTACAAAAATTTCTAAAGGATCTCCTTCGCGAATGCGTAGGGTTCTTCTTATTTCTTTCGGGATAACTACTCTACCCAAATCATCAATTCGACGTACTATTCCTGTTGCTTTCATAATCTGTGTAGCCTCACTTTCTTTGATGATCTTTTCTGTCTGGCAATCCTTCCACGTAATCATAAGAGAAGAAGAAATAACCAGTTGTGTTTCTAGTATAGGTTACCTCGTGAGAACTATACATTTTTGCTACATTTTTCATCTATTTTTGATTGGAGAGCACTTCCTCCCGCTTCATGTTTTGTAAGGCGGCAAGAAATTCTTCCGTTTTTTCATACCGTTGGACATACGTCTGCTTATCCCATTGAAAAACAACCTTTAGCTTTCGGTTTTCTGTACCAAGCTGTATCATTCTTCCGTACTTGTTTGCATACTCAAAAAGCTTAGCCCCATCGATCAACTGACTTGCTTCTTCTTCTACAATTAATTCGAGTTTTCGTTTCTTTTCGCTTATGGATTCAACTCGTTGTTTCTTCGCTTGTACTTTTAGAGAGGTTACATGAAATAGATTCTCGATTTCATCTGGATAGTCCCCGAAACGGTCAATCATCTCATCTCTAATATCATGAATATCTTCTTGAGAATCGGCTGCTTGAAATCGTTTATACATATCAATCTTTTGCTTTTCATCACGAATGTACGTATCTGGAATATACGCGTCTAAATCTAAATCAAGCTCCACAGTAAAGGGCTTAAAATCTGTTTTTGTCTTCCCTTTTTTACGAGCTTCAATGGCATCGGTTAGCATTTGCGAGTACATGTCGAAGCCAACCGAATCAATAAAGCCGTGCTGCTGGGCACCAAGAAGATTTCCTGCACCACGAATGGACAAGTCGCGCATGGCAATTTTAAAGCCCGATCCTAGCTCTGTAAACTCTTTAATAGCTTCTAATCGTTTTTCTGCTATTTCGGTCAGTACTTTATCAGGTTGATACGTGAAATAGGCATAGGCAACACGATTTGAGCGTCCTACTCTTCCTCTTAACTGGTAAAGCTGGCTGAGTCCCATTCGATCCGCATCATAAACAATTAACGTATTCACGTTTGGGATATCAACACCCGTTTCAATGATGGTCGTACTGACTAATACATCAAATTCTCCTTCTAAGAAGGAAAACATGACATTTTCTAGCTCGGACTCGTTCATTTGACCGTGTGCAAACGTAACCCGTGCATCCTCTACTAAAGCAGAGATTTCTTCCGCCATACGTTCAATATTATCTACTCGATTATATAAAAAGAAGACTTGACCACCTCGAGCCATTTCCCGTTCAATCGCCTCACGTAAGAACACTGGATTGTATTCCAATACATAGGTTTGGATTGGAAAACGATTCTCAGGTGGTGTTTCTATCACAGATAAATCTCTTACTCCTAACATAGACATGTGCAACGTTCTCGGAATTGGGGTTGCCGTTAAGGTTAATACATCTATATTCGTCTTTAATTGTTTGATTTTTTCCTTATGCTTTACACCAAATCGCTGCTCCTCATCCACGATAAGTAAGCCGATATTTTTATATTCCACATCTTTTGATAATAAACGGTGTGTACCTACCACGACATCTACTAAACCTTTTTTTAAATCCTCTAACGTTTGCTTCTGTTGTTTTCTAGTCCGGAAACGACTTAACAATCCGACATTAATCGGATAATCTTGAAATCTTTCCATAATCGTTTCGTAGTGCTGTTGCGCTAAGATGGTTGGTAGGTACGAGAATCGCCACTTGCTTCCCATCTGCAATTGCTTTAAACGCAGCTCGAATTGCAACCTCTGTTTTCCCATATCCTACATCTCCACAAAGTAATCTGTCCATCGGCCGCGAGCGTTCCATATCCTTTTTAATTTCCTCGATACACCGAAGCTGATCTTCCGTTTCTTGATATGGAAAGGCATCTTCAAATTCACGCTGCATGAGTGTATCCTCAGCAAAAGCATACCCTTGTGTTGCTTCCCGCTCTGCATACAATTTAATCAAATCATCTGCGATATCCTCTACCGTAGACTGGACTTTACTTTTTACCTTTTTCCACTCAGATCCACCAAGCTTATAAAGCTTCGGCTCTTTTCCTTCTGAACCTACATACTTCTGAACCAAGTCAATTTGATCGATTGGAACAAATAGCTTGTCATCTCCAGAATATTTAATCAGCATAAAATCTTTATGAAGGCCATTTACTTCCAGTGTTTCAATGCCTAAATATTTTCCTATTCCGTGGTTTGCGTGAACAACATAATCTCCTACCTTTAGCTCTTGATAGCTTTTGATTCGTTCCGCATTTGAAATTTTTTGTTTTCGCTTAGGTCGAACTGTTTTTTGTTTAAATAACTCACTTTCCGTTAAAATGGCGAGTCGATGTAAAGGGAGTTCAAAACCACTGCTAATTTGCGCCTGTATGATTGTTGGCTTCGTTATTGGAAGTGTAATGTTATCTGATGCAATGTCGGCTTCCATATTATAATCCGCCAATACGGACTGGATTTTTTCAGCTCGTTTTTCATTCGGTGCGAAAATAAGAACAGAAAAATTCCCTTTTTCCCACCGACTTATCTCGTTTTGTAATAAGTTCATTTGTCCATGGAACTGCTGCATGGAACGACAAGATAGATTCACAATATTTTGCGGGTTCGTGTTTGGAATATGCCGTAAGAATACAGATAAATACAACCTTGGCTGTTCCATTTTCGCCCAAACATCTACCCAATCAAAAGAAATCTGATTATCTCGGACCATTTGCTGGCTAGCTAACAGTCCGTTCATCCATTCTGCTTCTTCTTGATCAAGGCGATTTGCAGTTTCTTGAATACGACTCATTTCATCCAATATTAATAAACCGTCTTTTGGCAAATAATCTAATAAACTAGCAGGATGCTCATAGAGAAAATGAACATACTTATACATTTCCTGAAAGCGTTCTTGTTCCCGCATGCGGTCAATATCA
Source organism: Radiobacillus deserti (assembly GCF_007301515.1). GTDB lineage: Bacteria > Bacillota > Bacilli > Bacillales > Amphibacillaceae > Radiobacillus > Radiobacillus deserti. Next base: position 73,126 of record NZ_CP041666.1, on the reverse strand, counting down.
TGGCTAATGAGGGTAGAGAGCTTTTCCTTCTCTTCCTTTTTCGTTAATTTCTTTAACGAATGCGCTAATGCTTCTTCTAATTTATCTGCACCAGAAGCAATATCATGATCTGTTAATAAAAGCTCTGTTGCTGGAACAATCGGTGCTTTGGATAACTTATCAAGAGAACGTTGGGTCTCTGAATCAAAATAACGAATAGAATCTACTTCTGTATCAAACAGCTCTATTCGAATCGGATTCTCCTGTGTTAAAGAAAAAATGTCTATGATACCCCCTCGGATACTAAATTCACCTGGGGTTGATACCATTTCCACTCGTTCGTAACCCATCTCCACCAACGTTTCAATAGATTTTTGTAAATCAATATCCGTTCCAACTTCAAACGTAATCTGGTGTTTCTTCCAATAAGAAGCAGGAGGTAAAATCCTCTTTAATGCCGCAACAGGTGCAATCAATATGCCTGCATCTTCGTTTAGCCATTGCGTCAGCGCATCAATTCGTTGACTCCTAAGTTCTGGACTTGCAATAGCAATCTCAGACGCCATCAATTCATTAACTGGATACAGAAACACATTCACTCCAGAAGAAATTTCACTTAAATCCTCATAAAGCTGTTGTGCCTGCATTAACTGATGTGTTACTAACAATATTGGTTTGTTCAACGATTCACTAATCAAAGAAGCGAGCATCCCTCTCGCAGAACCCGATAAGCCTGATACAAGCTGTTCAGATAACCCGCTGGAGACCCCCGCTACAATGGAATCTATATCTTCTTTTGACTTTAAATAGTCTTTTATGCCTTGCATTTCGTAAGTTTCCCCCTGACGTTCAACCTCTTACATGTTGGGTGGAACAGTTCTCCATCTGTCTTCACTTGTACTCATAAACATACGACAGTGTGAATCATTTTCCTATGTTTTGAAAGTGCAAAATGCTTTGGATTTCATCCAAAGCTAATGTTCCATTTTCTATTGGATGAAGTAGTCCAATTCATGATAATGAGGATTGTGTTCTAATGATTCTTGGCAGTTCTCACAAATCGTTTGGATATGGATATCCCCATTGTCTTGATATTGGATCATCTCCCGTTTTTCTTGTTCCGAAAGCTCATGCCAACCTAAAGATTTCGTATCCACCACTTTTTGATGCAGCTCACCGACCTGATTTCCACAATGATTACACTTATAAATTAACGGCAAATTAATTCCTCCTCGAACACACTAAATGTTTCTATCAGTTTGTCCGAAGAGTTCAAAATCTATACGCATTCCTTTTACCATTAAGAAACCTGCTCAGGTTTTAAAATGTATGCGGTTTTAGTTAAATTCATTCATAACCTGCTCAAAAGGCTTGGAGAACCATGCGTCACAAGCATCAGCCGCTTTATAAATTCCTTCCCTAGCAAGTACCCACTCCTCTTTCGTGAATGGTTCTGTCACAAAATTAGGGACGGGCTGTGGTGTTGTTGGTCTTCCGATTCCGACACGGATTCGTTTAAACTCCTTTGTTCCTAAATGATCAATCATAGAACGAATCCCATTATGTCCTCCGTGACCACCTTTTTGTCTTAAACGAATCTTGCCATTCGGCAAGTCTAAATCATCATAAATGACGACGATATCTTCTGGATTTAGATTATAAAAATCCGCTAAAGGACGGACGGACTCTCCAGAGAGATTCATATATGTCAAAGGTTGAAGAAAAATAACCTTTTCCCCTTCTACTACATGTGTTGTAAATTGACCGTTAAACTTTTTCTTATCTAGTGACAGCTGGTGTCGTTTCATCAGTTCATCTACGACCATAAATCCTATATTATGCCGGGTATCTTCAAAGCGTCTTCCCGGATTACCGAGCCCTACTATACACTTCATAAATTCACGTCTTTCTTCCGATTTTGTTGCTCTTATTGTAACGTAATAAAGCTCCAAAAATAAAGCAGAAAAGAGCACGATCTCTTGGATCGCGCTCTGAATTACGTTTATTCTTTGTTTTCATCTTCATTACTTGCTTCCGAATCCGCATCAGCGATTTCCTCTGGTGCCTCTACTTCATCTTGCTCTGCTCCACCATCTGGCGGTAAAACTGTAACAACCGTCGTATTATCATCTTCTAAAATCTCATAATCTCGTCCCGATTTTAGATCACCGATTGTAATACTGTCTCCAACTGCTAAATCGGTCACATCAATACTAATTTCTTCTGGGATATTTGCAGGTTTAGCTCGTACAGCTAGATGATAGAGTGGTTGTTGCAGCACTCCACCATCTTTCACCCCGACCGATTCACCAGTTAAATGCACCGCTACCTCAACGTCCATTTCTTGAGACATATTTACCACAAAAAAATCTGCGTGTAATAATTCTCCTTTTATAGGTTCTACTTGGTAATCATGTAGCATAACATCTACTGATTCCCCATTCACGTCTAATGAGATAATTGCGTTTCTACCTTCATCTCTCACGGTTTTTAATAATTCTAAACTGTTAACTGAAATCGTAGTAGGTTCTCTATCATTCCCGTAAACAACCGCAGGAATCATTCCGTTATGTCTAATTTTTCTAGTGTTAGATTGTGTTAAATCTTCTCTATTGTCTACCTTTAATGTGACTGTCAATATAATCACCCTCCATGAAAATAACTTCTATTACGTTATATTCCCCGGAAATTGGTAGAAATAAACACATGTAGCATGATTAATCAAAAAGAATACTTACAGATTGCAGCTCGTGGACACGTACAATTGCTTCACTAATCAATGGAGCAACAGAAAGCTGACTAAGCTTGTCCATTTTCTTTTCTTCTTTTAAAGCAATACTATTAGTCACAATGAGCTCTTTAATCTTGGAATTATCAATACGTTCAATGGCAGGTCCAGATAGCACTGGATGTGTACAGCATGCATACACTTCTGTTGCACCATTTTCTATTAAAGCATTTGCGGCAAGAGTAATCGTCCCAGCTGTATCAATAATATCATCGATTAGGATAGCTGTTTTTCCTTCGATATTCCCTACAATATTCATGACCTCTGCCACATTTGGCTTCGGACGTCTTTTATCAATAATTGCAATTGGAGCTTTTAATCGATCCGCCATATGTCGCGCACGCGTGACGCCACCATGGTCTGGTGATACCACGACAATATCATCTAACTCTTTTTTCAGGAAATAATCTGCTAATATAGGTACCCCTACTAGTTGATCCACAGGGATATCAAAGAACCCTTGGATTTGTGGTGCGTGTAAATCTAGTGTAATCACTCTTGAAGCACCTGCTGTTTGCAATAAATCCGCTACTAGTTTAGCTGTAATCGGTTCTCTTGCACGCGCTTTACGATCTTGACGCGCATAGCCGTAATACGGCATCACGATATTGATAGAGCTAGCAGATGCTCGTTTTAGAGCATCAATCATGATAAGAAGCTCCATCATGTGTTGGTTCACGGGTTCAGATGTAGATTGAACAACATACACATCACAACCACGTACACTTTCTTCAATGTTAATTTGTACTTCTCCATCACTAAATGTCGTAACCGAACATTTTCCTAGTTCAATCCCTATGTGATTAGCAATTTCTTTTGCTAGTTCCTGATTTGAATTTAATGAAAAAACCTTAAGCGACGAATCTTTATAACCCGATGACATGCTCTAATCCTCCAATTGTATGTTTATTTTTATCCCCATGGCTCCTTCACCCCTACACCTAGAATAGGAGTGACGGGTAATACAACCTGTCCGCACTGGATTAACCCGATAAAGAGACAAGCCTTTTTATTTTTTTAGGCGCTTTACATAACCTTCTTTATTTTCTTGTCTTACACGCGCAATCGAAAGTGCTTCTTCTGGAACATTTTTGTTTATCGTAGAACCTGCAGCTACATAGGCACCCTTTCCAATCGTCACAGGTGCAATTAGATTCGAGTTACAACCAATAAATGCTCCATCTTCAATCTTCGTTAAATGCTTATTCTTTCCATCATAGTTTACTGTAATCGTGCCACAACCGACATTTACATCTTTTCCTACTTCTGCATCTCCAATGTAACTTAAGTGAGATACTTTCGATTTATCATCAATTACAGCTTTTTTCACTTCTACGAAATTACCGATTTTCACTTCATTCCCAATCGATGCATCTGGGCGAATATGAGCAAATGGACCAATAGACACTTGGTTGCCAATTTCGCTTTGTTTAGCAACACTTTGTTTAATCTGTGTTTCTTCGCCCACAATACAGTCTACAATTTCCGAGTTTGGGCCGATTTCAGCATTTGTTTTAATGATGGTTTTTCCTGATAGTATCGTTCCAGGGTAAAGAACAACATCTTGTTCAATCTTCACGTCTGGACCGATGTATGTATGGTCTGGATCAATAATCGTCACACCATTTCTCATATGCTGTTCATTTATTCTTTTTTTCATGAGCTTTTCCGCTTCTGCAAGCGCAACCCGATCATTAACACCTAAAGTCTCATCGAAATCCTCTGTTTGGAAAGCTGCGACCTTCTCTCCTTGTTCTTGAAGGATTTGAATGACATCTGGTAAGTAATATTCTCCCTGAGCGTTATCATTGGACACGTTTTCCAACGCATCAAATAATGCCTGGTTATCAAAGCAATACGTACCTGTGTTAATTTCTTTCACTGCTTTTTCTTCATCATTTGCATCCTTATGTTCCACAATTCGTTCGACATGGTTTGCTTGATTGCGGATGACTCTTCCGTAGCCAGTTGGATCCGGCGCAAGTGCCGTTAGAATTGTAGCTTTTGCCTCAAGCTTTTCATGGTGAGCAACAAGAGCATGGAGCGTATCATGAGTTAATAATGGAGTATCTCCGCATACGACTAAAGTAGTTCCTTCCTTATTGGCAAGTAGATCTTTCGCTTGTAGTACGGCGTGGCCTGTTCCCAGCTGTTCTTCTTGAAGCACGAAGCTGGAATCTTCTCCTAATTGCTCCTTAACTAGTTCTGAACCAAAGCCTACCACCGTTATAATATCATTCAACTTTAGCGCATTTAATTGATCTACTACATGTTGTACCATTGGGCGGCCCATCACAGGATGAAGAACTTTATAAAGCTTAGATTTCATCCTTGTTCCTTGTCCCGCAGCAAGTACAACACCATACCGATTCGTCATGAGGTAACCTCCGTTTTTAAGATAATATATTTAAACGATTTTTCGTATGAACACCAATTTTTTCATCCATAATCGAATATATCTTAATCCGAAGGTCTTTTCAACAATCAGCCTCTATAAATGGTGTTTATGTTACCCTTACAAAACTTGGCCAATTGTTCATTTTGAATATTAAAAAAAAGCTCAGCATCCGTGTTCACCTAGTTGCTAAGCTTTATAAAATCTCAATTGTCATTTTCACCCACATAAAAGAAGCCTAATCATGGAAGATTAGACCCCTGGTGTCAATTTAAGAAGCACCTGCTTCTTCGTATTCGACTTCCATTTCTCCTGCACGGTGATACTCTTCTAGCACTGCGTCTTGAATCTTACCACGAGTAGTAGAATTGATAGGGTGTGCAATGTCCCTGAATTCTCCATCCGGTGTTCGCTTGGATGGCATAGCAACAAATAAACCGTTGTTACCGTCTATGACTCGGATGTCATGTACGACAAACTCCTGATCTAACGTAATAGAAGCAATTGCTCGCATTCTTCCCTCGGTATTAACGCGGCGTAATCTCACATCAGTTACTTCCATTATGTTTCACCACCTTTTCCCTATAGAAACTTATTACCATATTCCACAAAATAAAGATAATTCCTGCTAATTTTCAAAAAAAATTCATAAAATATTAGAAAATTTACATTTGTAACTGTTTTTTCCAATGTTTTAGTCGGAATTTCTCATAATTCTTTAGTTTTTCGTTAGGTAATAGGTCCTGTTTGTAGAAGAGTGTTTAGAACAGATTCCCTTTGTGTACTTCTATTTTTTTATTTTTTACATCAACATTTGTAATTTGAACAAGAGAAGTGTACTGATCAACCACTCGCTCTTCTTCCTCATCCTCCGCTTCTGCAAGAACACCTATTGCAACGACGTCTGCTTCGAATTCCTTCAAAAGCTCTTTCATGCCGTTTATCGTCCCGCCAGCTTTCATAAAATCATCAATGATACATACCTTTGCTCCTTCGCGAAGACTTCGCTTCGGTAATACCATCGTCTGAATTTTTCTAGAACTACCGGACACGTAATTAATACTTACCGTGGACCCTTCCGTTACCTTAGGGTCTCTTCTCACAATCACAACTGGAACGTTTAAGAAAGATGCGACTGCATATGCTAGCGGGATTCCTTTTGTTGCTACCGTTACAACTACCTCTACGTCTAATTTTGCGAACGCAGAAGCAAAAATTTGCCCGACTTTTCGAACTGTAGCTGGTTCTCCTAACAAGTCACTCATAAATAAATAGCCGCCAGGTAACAATCGATTCGAGTCTTCTAATCGATCACACATAGCATCTAAAAATTGTTGACTTTTTTCCTTCGCCATCTCTGGCACGTACTTCACGCCGCCCGCAGCTCCTGCAATGGACTCTAAATAGCCAATTCCTTCTTCTTGAAACCGTTGATTAATAATCGCTAGATCTTCGCTAATAGAGGACTTCGCTGCATGATACGTCTCAGAAAAGAACGGTAAGGAAACGAGTTGGGAAGGATGTTCTATTAAATAATGCGTCATAGCTACTAATCTATCACTTCTTTTCATCTCTTCACCTCAAAATCCGAATATTTAATGTTAAATATATCACTTTTGTACGGATTCAATCAAGTGTCTGAGGATAACCGAGCATTCGCACCATGTACACCTCTTCACAAAACCCTTTTAAACTGTTGTACATACGCTGTGCCCTACTCTCCTGTTGAACAAGCGCAAAAACGGTTGGTCCACTTCCACTCATCAATACAGCATCTGCACCAGACTGTTCCATCTGTTCTTTAATTTGTTTCACTTCCGGATAAAGACGTAACGTTACCGTTTCCAGGACATTTCCCACCTGACTACAAATCTCTTCATATCGCTGTTGTTGTATAGCCTCTACCATTTTTTTCGTACTCGGATGCTGTACATCTTCTAAGTTTAAATTCTGATATATCGTTTGGGTCGAAACCCCAATGGCAGGCTTCGCTAACACAACCCAACACGCTGGCGGTGGTGGCAGCTCTGTAATCTGTTCACCTCTTCCACTTGCTAAAGCAGTAGAATCGTACACACAGAATGAAACATCTGAGCCTATTTCCGCCCCGAGGTCTGCCAACTCTTTCGTGGATAAATTCAAGTTCCAAAGCTTATTTAATCCCCTTAACGTTGCAGCTGCATCACTACTTCCACCGGCTAAACCTGCAGCAACTGGAATCTGCTTCTCAATATAAATCCGTACTCCGTTTTGAATCGAAAAGGTATCTTTTAATAATTTAGCTGCTCGATAAGCCAAATTACGTTCATCATTAGGAACGAATCTATTCTCAGATTTGATTTCTATCCGATCTTCTTGTAACACGATTAACTCAATGCGGTCTGCTAAATCAATTGTCGTCATTACCATTTCAACTTCATGATATTGATCTGGTCTCTTATAGAGGACATCTAAAGATAGATTGATTTTGGCAGGAGCCTTTTCGAGTAAATACATGCCTTCACCTACTTTTTCTAATCAAATGGGACTAAATTCCCACATTCAACTTATAACTTTTTAATAGTACCATACCATTAAAACGAAAAGGGGACAAACCCATATTAGGATTTGCCCCTTGTTAATTGTTCTTCTGCTATTTGAATGGCACGCTTTACCATATTCCCAGCGTCTCGCGCTCGAATACCGCCCCATCCCTCTTGTTTGACAGTGTCGTAAAAACCTAACTCCTTAGCAATTTCCTCTTTCAATTGGTCGGACATAATACCTCTTTTCCTACCCATGAAAGCAGCTCCCTTCTAAATCAGCCTTGGTTCACGACATCCTTAGTATATGGAGTTGAGAATGAAAACAATCAAGGTATATTTCACTTCAGTAGGAAAATTATGAGGTATAAAAAAGCAAAAAAGCAGCAAACGAATGTTTACTGCTCCCCAAGTGCCATTTTACTCATATCATCAATGAAGTTTAATTCTACTGTCTCTGTTAAAACATCTGCGTAGCTATAAGATACCCGTTCAAATGCATTTTCTTGTTGATCTAACTCAACAATAAATACTGAAGGATACGTTTCAGCTAAAGTCCCGTAACGTTCGATGGTCTTTCTTCTCCCGCCATTTGCTTTCAGCTTCAAGCGTTTCCCTATTTGCCCGTCTAAACCTTGTTTAATTTCCACTAATGTTTTAGCCAATACACTCCACCTCACTAATATAACTATACCACATGCTTGTTTAATCGTCAAATAAAATATAATATTATAACAGGATAACATTTTTGATGTCAACGATTAAATAATGAATTATCTGGTCTCAAGCTTTATCTTCTCTCAGGATAATTAAAATATGTACTATTTTTGCATCTTTTTTTAGTTTTTTGAAAATTCTTTTCGGTATAATTTTTTAATACAATATTTCGTGATCATGTACTAGTTCGGTTTTCATTGGCGTTAATCGGAGCATGAACCTGCGTGAGAAAGGTGGAAAATTGTATTCCACTCTCTCACACTACGTTTAATAAAGGTTCATTAATCTTCATCTTCGATATATGGCATACCCGTTCGAAGTAAACCCCTCGTTTCTACTCCACCAAGTCCTTTTTCACCCGTCATTGTGTTTCGTAAAGCATCCCACACCCCTACCTTATCCATAAAAGGTGTATAAGCGATTTTAGCAGCGATATAAACCGGGTCTAATGCATGAATGTTAACTCGAGATGGAGAACTAGCAAAATTAGCTCCAGCACGGATAAGCGACTCGAAGTGGGATTGGCATGCCCCTGCAAAAATTACAAGCTGATCAAGGTGAGGAACAACCCTTCTAGCTTCTCGGACTGTTTCTACGAAATATTTGGAGTGACGATAAGCTCCAAGGTCATTCTTATTCCCTTTGTTGCGAGAAAATGCATCATGACCAGTTATTATTATGAGATCAGGCTGAATTTTTTCAACAAGACGTCCTATTTCTTCCGGCATTTCTCTTTCGCTAAGGTGAACACCGTGCACCTGGAGACCAAGACGCTGATACACGTTAATACATTTTTTTAAATACTGTTGATCTCCATCTAGATGGAGTACTCTTGCGGGTAGCTGAAAGTAATCTGGTGTTTGTTCATAGCCAGAAGTGGATTCATACTCACGCTTTTCTTTCATAAGCTGATAATCCTGTCTAAATAACCGATAAGAAAAGTCTTCTTGTTCTTTCATCTTCTCTCGTCGTTTTTTTAAATCTCGTTCTGGTATGCGGACAAGATCTTCCGGTGAAGCATCCGCTTCTAATCGCACATCCTCTCCATGTAAAAGGACTGTACGATCTGATATATCGATAATTCGAAATAATAAATCGTGGTTATAAGAGGTTCGTGAAACTAAATCTCCTATCTTAATCTCCATGTTTCCACCTCACATAGGCCGTCGTTAACCAAAAGAATATTCGTTATAAAATAGCCTATGTTGAGATTGAAAAGTTGTTCCTTTTTGTTCAAGCTATCATCTATCTGAAAGATTTAATCAAGACCTTTACGGTAAAACGTATTCGCTAGACGAGCAAATTCCTCCATGGATAAGGCTTCCCCTCTTCGGGAGCCCTCTATATCTGCTTGTTTTATTAGCTCCGCAATTTCTTGTTTTGTATATGTTTCTGCAAAGTGTCGAGCTAAATTATTATTTAATGTTTTCCGTCTTTGCGCAAAAGATGCTTGGACAAGGTCGAAAAAATAGTTTTCATCTTCTACCTGTACAGGTGGTTCCTCTCGTAACGTCAAATGTAAAACAGAGGAATCTACATTTGGTTGTGGCATAAATACAGTTTTGGGAACATTCATAACGACTTTTGCATCCGTGTAGTATTGGACAGCTATGGATAGTGACCCATAGCTTTTACTACTTGGACTTGCCGCCATTCTTTCTGCAACTTCCTTCTGAATCATTACCGTAATACTAGATATCGGAAGCTTTTCCATTAAAAGCTTCATCAAAATCGGCGTCGTAATATAATAAGGTAAATTAGCTACTATCTTAACAGGCTGACCCTTTTTGAAGTGTTCTTCTATTTCTTTCTGAATATCTGCTTCTAAAATATCTTTATTTATAATCGAAACGTTATCATACCCCTGCAACGTCTCTTTTAAAATCGGAACTAAGCGCTGATCAATTTCAAAAGCAACCACTTCATCAGCGTGAATAGCGAGTTGTTCTGTTAATGCCCCCATCCCGGGACCAATCTCAATTGCTCCTGTTTCTTTATCTATCCCAGCATGATGAATAATGTTCTTCAAGATTTGTGTATCAATCAGGAAATTCTGACCTAAACTTTTCTTAAAGGAAAAGCCATGCTTCTGTAAAATTTCCTTTGTTTTGGATGGAGTCGCGATTGCTTTTTCCTGGTTCATGACTCTTCCTCCTTCAATATTTGTTCCATTACCTCTACGAAGTCCTCTCTCGCAATTTGGAAACTGCTTAGTCTCTTTTCTAACTGTTTAGCATTGGCATACCCAATACGAAGTGCTACACCAAGTTTTTTTCTTCTTTCTCTTGCTTTTGGACCTCCTATCAATCCGCAAGCTAGTAAATCTTCCTTTGTAATGGCAGACTCATATTCCCCCGTCACTTCATACACTTTAGAGAGGGCTTCTTGAATAACGGAAACGGATGCGTGTTCAATTCCAATCCCTTTATCTCGTTTCGCCTTTGCTTCCTGCTTCGTTAAAAAAGCGTGCTTACAGCCAGGTACAGCCTGTGAAACGATATGACGAATTCTCTCTCCCGGATAATCTGGATCTGTAAAAATAATGACACCTCGTTTTTCCTGAGCATGCCTGATTTGATTAATGATATCCTCGTTAACCGCAGATCCATTTGTCTCAATAGTATCTGCGTCCACTGCTTGTTTTATTTTCGATGTGTCGTCTTTTCCTTCGACGACGATAACTTCTTTTATCCGCAATAAGTTCCCATCCTTTTCTGCATTCCTTATCACAATCCGTCTATATATAATTATTATGATATTAAATGGGGCATAAAAAGTAAAATGCCCTCACCGTTATGGCAAGGGCTTAAGCAAGATATTTAATTTATTATTTTCACTTGTACTCTACGCGTACCATAGCTTCTGGCGGCACTTAAAGTAGGGAGGTGAATATCGATTCTATTCCCTTTGATATGGCCACCTGTATCTCCGGCAATCGCGTATCCATATCCTTCTACCCACACTTTTGTACCTAAAGGAATGACGCTAGGATCTACCGAAACAACTTTGCGGTTCGGATTAGCCTTTAGATTAATTCCTGTACTCGTGTAACCAGATCCACTACATGTTGCACAATTCCAGTTATAGGCCGTTGCCTTCATGTAGAGCGTTTTTCCTGCAGGAGCAGTTCCACGAGAAATGGTGTTGGCTCCAGTGTTTTGTGTAACCTTCGTCCCAACGGCTACTACACGTTGTTCACTTTCCTTTTTCACGTCTTCTTTGATTAACTTACGACTAACTTCTTTTCCATTCTCCAGAATGACCTCATAGTGCTTTTCCACTACACCTTTTTCACCTGAAGAAATAACTTTTTCTTGGCCTTTTGCTAAAGAACTATCTTTTTTTGTAACCACTGCATAATCTTTTGTTTCTTTTACAACATCGGTTACTTTTTCTACTCTTGTTATTTCAATAACAGAGTTTTTATCAATCCTGTCTGTTTTTTCGAGATTTAGCTTATCTAGTTTTCCTAGCTTAATCTCATTGTTTTTTAGAAAGTCCGCAACGGTTCCTTCAGTCGCCCAAACCTTCTTTTCCTTCCCGCCATCCTTTAACGTAAGTTGAAAAGCTTGATCAATGGAGATGTTCATTCCATTTTTGATTGCTTCGTTCTGATCAACCGATACGTTATCGTGCTCACTAATTGTGATTTCATTTTCTTCAAGAAAATCTGCTACTGTATCTGCTGTCGTGTAATACTCTTTCGTCTCACCGTTTAATGTTACTTCAACCGGCATTGCTTTGTCATAAATGACAGTCATGCCTGCAGTAATAGCATCTTGTTCCTCGTGAGATAATGTATCGTATTTAGAAGGTTTAATATTAAGTTCATCTAAAAGTTCTGCTACTGTATTTGCATGGGTGGCTACAATTTCTTCTTCCCCATTTTGGACGACAGTTACTTCGGCTTTTGTTACTTGGTATGTAATTAGAGATACCAGAACAAGCCCTGCTATAATAGTGGCTATCGGAATGAAAATCTTACTTTTCCACGCCGGCAATAGCTGTGAAATTGGATTCATGCTCGCTTGCCTCCTTTTGTACCCGTTGATTATATAAAGCATTTGGAAAGAGTGTCAAACGAGCAACCATTGGATAAAATCAAGTTAAACCCCTGGCACTACTGGGATGAGCTTGTTTTTATTCTTTTATATTTCAGTTATATTAAAATTAGATTACATCGCCCTCAAACCCTTGTTTTTCAAGGGTTTGAGGGCGATTTTAATTCTTTGCAGGATTTCTCTTTTACTAGTTATATTCTAAACAATTTTATAGCATTTTCTGTTGTAGCCCGTGCTACTTCCTCATAAGTAATGTCTCTTAATTCAGCTATTTTCTCTGCCACTAGCTTCACATAAGCTGGTTCATTTCGTTTTCCCCGGTTTGGATGTGGTGCTAAGAACGGGCAATCAGTCTCAATAAGCAGCCGATCTAATGGCACAACCTTCGCAACTTCTTTCGGTAGTGTTGCATTTTTAAAGGTTACTGGACCACCAAGTGAAATGTAAAAATTCATATCAAGACAATCTTGAATATATTCTGCTGAATCATTATAACAGTGCATAATTCCTCCTGTTTCGGCAGCATTTTCTTCTTTTAAGATTTCGACAATGTCCTCCGTAGCTTCCCGGTTATGAATAATGATAGGCAGGTTTACACGTTTGGCTAATGCAATTTGCTGTCGAAATACCGATTTTTGTACATCCTTTGGAGATTTGTCCCAATGGTAATCTAATCCCATCTCTCCGATTGCGACCACTTTAGGATGATTGGCTAATTCTTCAATCCAGTCTAAATCTTGTTCTGTCATATCGATGGCATCGACTGGGTGCCAGCCTACTGCTGCATATATGTGATCATGCTTTTCCGCTAAAGACAGAGCCTTTGGAATTGTTTCTCGGTCAAACCCGACAACTACCATTTTTTCTACTCCTGCTTCTCGTGCACGGTCCATGACTTCGTCACGATCTTCGTCGAATTGTTGTACATTTAAATGAACATGTGTATCGAACAACATGCTTTTTTCCTCCTTTTCATAGAAAAACGCTTATCTTTGAAGTGACCCCAAAAAGTTAGACAGATAATTTTATTAAGCAGCTTGTTGGGCAAGAGTTCGGAATTGTACTGGACTCTTGCCTTTTAATTTTGTCTTAATACGTTTGTTGTTATAGTAATTCATGTATTCTTCAAGTTCTTGTTTAAAATGATCAATGCTATCAAATTCATTGAGGTATAGAAATTCAGATTTCATAATTCCAAAGAAATTCTCTATCACTGCGTTGTCATAACAGTTTCCCTTACGTGACATACTTTGTGTTATCCCTTGCTCCTTTAAGGCGTGGCGATACTGCCTCATTTGGTAATGCCATCCTTGATCTGAGTGAAGAATTAACTTATCTTTATCTGTTAATCGTTCAAAAGACTTCTCTAACATGTTTGAAACAAGTGAGTATGTAGGTCTTGAACCAATCGTGTAAGTAATAATTTCACCATTAAATAAATCAAGAATAGGAGATAGGTAGAGTTTCTCCCCAAATAATTTAAACTCAGTAATATCTGTTACCCATTTTTCATTTGGCTTTTCTGCCTTGAAGTTACGGTCCAATATGTTTGGTGCTGTCTTACCTACTTTCCCTTTATAAGAACGATATTTCTTCATACGAACCATACTTTTCAAACCTAATCCCTTCATGATTCGTTGAACTTTTTTATGATTAACTTTGTACCCACGGTTCACAAGCTCATCTCGAATACGACGATAACCATATCGTCCTTTGTGTTCATAATAAATTTCTTTTATAAGTATTTTTAGTTCTGCATCTTTATCTGGACGATCTAATTGTTTAACGAAGTAGTAGTACGTACTACGTGGTACATCTGCCAACGTTATAAGTGCTTTCACCGAGAAGTCATTCCTTAGTTCATAGACTATTTTCGCTTTGTCTTGTTTGGTGATTTTTCCTTGTTTTGAACTAAGGTGTTCAACTTTTTTAGATACTCATTCTCCATTCGTAGCTGTTTTACTTCAGCTTTGAGAGCTTCAATAGAATTATCAGTTGGTACTTGTTTTTGTGTATCTCTCTTATTTTCTTTTTTCATGAGTGTACGCCCCTTTTTCTTCGGTTTAAGGGCGTCTACTCCTCCTTTTTCATAAAGGATCCTCCATTTTCTAATCATACCTGGAGAGGAGATTTTAAAAATCGCGGCTGTTTCATTAGGTGACGTCCCATGCTCAATCATATAGTTAAGCACTTTTAGTTTAAACTGTTCTGAATAACTTGCATAGGATTTCTTTAATAATCCCTCTAAACCATGAAGATTATATTGTGCCACCCAGTTCATTATCACACTTGAAGACGTCCCCAGTGATTCTCCAATAGAATGATAACTCTCATTACCTTCTAAATATCTTTGAACTGCATTTAATTTATTTTCTTGAGTAAATTTAGCCATAAAAAACTGCACCTCCAATTGTTGAGTGTCTAACAATTGGGGTGCAGTTCACTTTTACACCGGATAAGCGTTTTTCTTATTACTTCTTGCTGAAGCCCGTCTTCGTCTCAAAAGGAAACAATCTTATTTAACTACTGATCCGTTCGGTAAGGATTGTTCTACGGTAGCCAAGGATAAGTTTCCTTTTTCATCTTCTCCAGAAAGAATCATACCTTGAGATAGTTCACCACGTAGTTTGACTGGTTTTAAATTGGTGACACAAATGACTTTCTTACCAATTAAGTCTTCTGGTTGATAGTATTTTGCAATACCCGAAACAATTTGTCGTTTTTCGTCTCCTAGATCGACTTGAATCCGAAGAAGCTTATCGGCATTTTCCATCTTGTCAGCACGAATGACTTCTGCCACACGTAAATCTAGGGTCATAAAATCATCATAGCTAATCTCTGGTTTTGCATCGCTTGTTTCTTTTTCCTTTTTGGGTTCTGGTTTTTTCATCATATCTTTAATGATTTTAGTTTCTTTCTCTACTTCCAATCTTGGGAACATTGGATCCTTTTTGACCACTTTTGTTCCTGCTGCGATAGCGTGGTGATTAAGTAAACTATCCCACTCTTGGTGTTCTTCATTTATTACACCTAGCTGTTCAAACATCGTTTTAGGAGTCTGAGTTAAGAACGGACGAAGTAAGATAGCAGTCCGACGTAAGGAATCTGCTAAATGTGCCATCACATTACCAAGACGTTTTTTATTAGACTCCTCTTTTGCGAGAACCCAAGGTTGTGTCTCATCAATATATTTATTCGTACGGCTAATATACTGCCAGATTGTCGCTAGCGCTACGGAGAACTCCATGTTTTCCATTGCATTCTCGACATTTGTAACTGTTTGTTTTGCTAGCTGCTCTAAATCCTTGTCAAATTCATCCTCTGAAAGAATAAGTTCCGGAATCTCTCCATCGAAATACTTTTCAATCATAGCAACCGTTCGATTTAATAGGTTTCCTAAATCGTTCGCTAAATCATAATTCGTTCTTTCCACAAAGCCTTCTGGTGTAAATGTACCATCAGAACCAAAAGGAACCTCGCGAAGTAAGTAATACCGAAGAGCATCTAATCCATAACGGTTTGTGAGGTCCACTGGATCCACAACATTCCCTTTAGATTTCGACATTTTTCCATCCTTCATGAGAATCCAGCCATGTGCAAAAACTTTTTTAGGTAACGGTAGGTCTAACGCCATTAACATGATTGGCCAATAGATGGTATGGAATCGAACAATCTCTTTACTCATGAGATGAACATCTGCTGGCCAGTATTTTTGGTAACGTTCATCATCATCTGTTCCATAGCCAAGTGCCGTTATATAGTTAGATAATGCGTCAATCCATACGTAAATGACGTGTTTCGGATCACCTGGTACTTTAATCCCCCAGTCAAACGTCGTTCGAGATACAGCTAAATCTTCTAAACCCGGGCGAATGAAGTTACTAATCATTTCATTCTTTCTACTTACTGGTTGAATGAATTCCGGATTATCCTCATAAAATTGTAACAAGCGATCGACATACTTGCTCATTTTGAAGAAATAAGATTCTTCTTTTACCTTCTCAACAGGACCTCCACAGTCCGGACATTTACCATCCTCTAATTGTCGCTCTGTGAAAAACGATTCACAAGACGTACAATACCAGCCTTCGTATTCATCTAAATAAATGTCCCCTTGCTCTAGCAACTGAGCAAAAATCTTTTCTACCACTTTTTTGTGACGATCTTCTGTCGTACGAATAAAATCCACATAGGAGATTTCAAGCTTATCCCATAATGTTTTAATCCCACTCACAATATCATCTACATATTTTTGTGGAGTCTGCCCTTTTTCATCTGCTTTCTTCTGAATCTTTTGTCCATGTTCATCCGTTCCCGTTAGATACATCACATCATAGCCACGTAGTCGTTTATAACGAGCCATTGCATCTCCAGCAACTGTTGTATAAGCATGACCTATATGTAAATTTCCACTTGGGTAATAAATAGGAGTTGTAATATAAAATGTTTTTTTCTCGTTGGACATCCAAAATCCTCCTTCTTGTCTCGTATCTTTTAATAGAATGACCTATTTTACATCTTCTTCAACCTTATTTCTTATTATTGTAGCGATTTTTTCATTACTTTGCCAATTTTTCTAAGCTGATGTGCGGAATTTTAGTTCTTAGCCTGTTTTATTTAATGGAAATTTCATTCAAATAATGGGAAAAGGAAATTTTTTGTCGATTTTCCATTATAAATTCGACATATTTTTGTACAATGTAGGAAAGTCGTTCAATAATAACCGAGATTATCGTACAATTATGACGAATACTTTCCCATGTGGAGAATAATTCGCAAAATATAATTGACACTTATGTAAAACACTGGTAAACTATTGTTATTACATGTCGAATAATGCCGAAATGAATGACAGAGTATGAGGGGAGAATTGTAAAAATGAAATCTACAGGAATTGTTCGTAAAGTGGATGAGCTTGGCCGTGTTGTAATACCAATAGAACTTCGACGCACACTTGGTATTAATGAGAAAGATGCGTTGGAAATCTATGTGGATGATGATCGCATCATTCTTAAAAAATACAAACCAAATATGACTTGCCATATTACAGGGGAAATCTCTGATGATAACCTTTCTCTTGCAAATGGTAAACTTGTATTGAGTAAAGAAGGCGCAAAAGAGTTAATTAAAGAAATACAATCCCGTATGGATGTTTAATCCGAACGAAAAAACCTTCGCAATTGCGAAGGTTTTTTTCGTGTTTCCTTTATTCATTATCTTGTTCAACATGGAAAGCTTGATACACTTCCCTTTTCGGGATATCTCGCTCCAATGCAACCTTTTTAATCGCATCTTTACTTTTGAGACCTAGCTCCGTTATATAATGTGTAACATGCTGTTCAATAGAAAGAGGAGCCCACCATTGCTTATCCTCCTCTTTTCCTTTTCTTTGGTTTCCTTCCACGACAATACAAAATTCCCCTCGAATGGTTTCTTCTTTTAACCAATCTATAATTTCTTGGCCTGTTCCGCGAGCATATTCCTCAAACTTCTTTGTTAACTCTCTCGCTAGACAGATTGGTCTATTTCCAAGTACTTCTACAATTGTTTGAACGGTGTCTTCAATGCGGTAGGGTGATTCATAAAAAATAAGCGTAGTAGGTAAGGAAGAAAGTCGGGTTAATTCCTCCACTCTCTCTTTTTTCTTTCGGGGTAAAAATCCATAATAGTAGAATTCATCTGTCGGAAGTCCAGACCCCACCAATGCCGTTAACGCCGCATTTGCCCCCGGAATGACGATGACTGAAATATTATGCTCTACTGCTGCCTTGACTACCTCATAGCCAGGGTCTGAAATAGCAGGCATCCCAGCATCACTAATAATGGCTACATCTTTACCTTCTTTCAGTGTTTCTAGTAGATAGTCTTCACGACTTCGCTTATTATGCTCATGATAGCTGACAAGTGGTTTATGTATCTCAAAATGATTTAAAAGTTTCTTACTATTTCTTGTATCTTCTGCTGCAATTAGATCTACTTGCTCAAGTGTTTTTAATGCCCTAACTGTTATATCCTCCAAGTTTCCAATTGGAGTTGCCACCACATACAATTTGCCGCCGTTCGACTGGGTGAAACTACGCTGTACATTCATTCCATATCCACCCTCCCGCTTTCTTGAATAAGCTGTTCCTTTTCTTCTCTTCTTAACTTTTTCATTTGGTGCTCTTGCTTCAGCGCTAGTCCCTTTGTTTCATACTGCTGTAAATAGACAAGCTCTAACGGACCTCTTCCTCTTGTATATTTAGCACCTTTTCCTTCTTCATGCATTTTTAGGCGTTTTTCTATATTGTTCGTATATCCTGTATATAAAGATCCATCCTTGCATCTTAGCATATAGACATAATGGTTAGCGTTGTTTGCCATATAGAATCCCTTCTAATTCTTTGGAGTAATTCCCTTCCTCATCAAACGCATAAAGTGGAGGAAGAATTTTTACATCTGGCCTTCCATCTCTCGTTCCTTCTATTAAAACGGTATTCGCTTCTCTACCTTCCTTTGGATGAACAAACCGAATCCGCTTCGGTTCAATTCTATGTTGTTTAAACAATGTAATAATATCACCTAGTCGACTTGGACGATGGACAAGAGCCACTTTTCCTCCAGGTTTTGTCAATCTACTACATGCATACACAACATCTTCTAATGTACAAAAAATCTCATGTCTGGCAATTGTAAAATACGGGTTTTCATTCTGCTGCTTCTTTTCCGTTGTTTTAAAATACGGAGGATTACATAAAACATAGTTAAAGGCACCATGCCCTAACTCTTTTGGCATGTCCTTTAAATCTCCGTGAATCATAGTAACCTGTTTCTCTAAGTCATTTAATTGCACATTTCGTATCGCCATATCATAGAGTCTTTCTTGGATTTCTACCCCTGTAATCGGTACATTGGACCTTCTACTAACTAAAAGGGGAATCACCCCATTCCCAGAGCACAAATCTAGAATTTTCCCTTTCTTCAGTGGTACATTCGCAAAATCTGCTAATAGGACCGCATCTATCGAAAAAGCAAATACTTCTGGACTTTGAATAATTCTCATATTTTGTTCTGCTAACAGATAATCTAAACGCTCATCTTTCTGTAATTGGACTTCCATTCCAGTTCTCCTATTCCGAATATGATTAAAAAGAAAAAGAAGGACTGAACACAAGGTTTCCCCTATGCATCAGCCCCAATGTTTCTCTATTTCGTCTTGTTCAAGAACAGTAAGCAAAATAAACAATCTTCATCTTGGCGTGGACTTCCGAAGTGTACATTACAAATGTGAAAGCCTTCATCATATAGTCTCGCGAGATTATCGTATCCTTCTCCTACTGGTTCTTCTTTTCCATTAGGATCCGTTGGTTCTTTATCATCTGACGGTCTTTCAGGGGTATCATTCAAACGATTTCGTAAATGGTGATTCTCCATCGCAAGTCGATGATTCTCCTCTAGAACTTCTGCAAGATGGTTTTTTAAATCCCCTAGCTGCTGATATAGCTGACCAATTTGCTCTTCCATATAGGATACTTGTTCAAAGACTTCTTTTTTATTCACGAGCTCCACCCCATTATTCTGTGGCTTGAGTAGTGATAATACCCTCATTTACAAGCTCGTCCAACGTATATTCGATGACGCGCTCTTTCTCTGGTATTTCAATTTGAATCAAACGTTCCAATATGTTAAGTCCAACGACTTTCCCATTTCCATGTGGTGTAACAATCTTTTCCCCTAAATCAGGAAGCTGTTTTTTTGCTGATTCGTAATCATCATTCTCATACTTCAAGCAACACATTAATCTTCCACATAATCCAGAAATCTTAGCAGGATTTAAAGAGAGGTTTTGGTCTTTTGCCATTTTAATAGAGACTGGTTCAAAGTCACCTAGAAAAGTAGAGCAACAGAGCATTCTACCACAAGGTCCAATTCCACCTAATAGTTTGGCTTCATCTCGAACCCCAATTTGTCGTAACTCTATCCGTGTTTTAAAAATGGCTGCGAGATCTTTTACTAAATCCCGAAAATCAACTCGGCCGTCTGCTGTGAAATAAAAGATTACTTTGTTTCGGTCAAAAGTGTATTCTACCTCTACCAGATTCATATCTAAGTCGTGTTGTATAATTTTCTCTTGGCAAACACGATATGCTTCCTGAGCATTCTCCTGATTTTCTGCAACCGTAATTTTATCTTTGTCCGTAGCAATGCGAATGACCTTTTTCAACGGTAAGACGACATCTTCTTCATCTACTTGTTTGTTCGAAATAACTACTTTCCCAAATTCGATGCCACGAACCGTCTCAACGATTACATAATCGTCTTTTGTTATCGTAAAATCACTAGGATCAAAATAATATATTTTACCCGCTTTTTTAAAGCGGACACCAATAACTTCTACCAATCTAATTCACCTCTGTATATGAAGTGTAAGTTGTTCCATCACTAATGCCGGATGAACATTCTGCTCTAGTTTACGTTTCGCTTCTAAAACAAATCCTAGTATGTCCGCCGTATATTGTCTTGACCATACCATCATGGACTGTTCTAGTCGTTCTCTTTCATCGGAAAAAACAATAGATTCTTCTCTTTCAATATACTTATAGATAAGATCTTTATACCATAAGAGAAGAAGATCTAACCCCATTTGCAGTTGTGTTCTCTCTTTAAAATGGGACATCCAATGATTGTTAATAAACAGAAGAGCTTCGCCGAATTTGGACTGAAGAACTTCTACTAATTGTACCACTAACTTTCGTGCATTAGCAAACCACTCATCTTCACAAAGACCTTTAGCTGTCTCGTAATTATTCGTAAGAGTGGAAGCAATTCTAGCATGGGATAAAGAAAATCCCTCATCGACTAATTTTTGTTGAAGTTTATCCGTTTGTAGTGGAGTTAACGCCATAATTTGACACCTTGATCGTATCGTAGGCAATATGGATTGGCTGTTTTCCGTTAGTAGCATCGCTGTAGTTTGACGACTAGGTTCCTCTAAAAACTTTAGAAGTCGATTCGAGGCATTGGTTGTCATCTTATCTGCATGGGTAACAACATAGATCTTTCGATTTGATTCAAGACCTGTATAAGAAAACTCCTTTTGAAGGAGTTCTATTTGTTCCGTCTTAATAGAGGCACCATCTGGCTCAATCCAATGAACATCGGGATGATTCCCAGAATCGATGCGATTACAATCCTTGCAATCATTGCAAGGATTCACACCACTTTTATGATTACAAAAAATGGCCTTGCAAAATTATACGCTTATTTCTCTTTTCCCGGTTCCTTTTTGCCCCTGGAATAGATAAGCATGGGATATCCGATCTTTTTGCAAGCTATTTGTTAGCATTTTACTTATAATCGGTTGTACCTTACTCGCTTCCGACCAATTTTTCATTCTTAGACCGTCCTCATTCTAGCTTTATCCGTAAATATTAATTAATAGTCCTTTAATTTCTCCGATAAGCCCTAAAATATCAATTTGTTTCTTCTCTTGGCCCATCACTGCCTCTGTTAATTCCAGAAGCTTGTCATCCACTTGTTCCACAATCGTAAGCTTACGATTGCTTCCCTGTGCTGTCCAACTATGGGAATGCTTAAGATCCATTCCAAACTGAACCGCTTCCTTTACGAACTTTTTCACAAGCCTTTTATACCTTGCTAGGTCTTTAAAAGACTGATGTTGTGCAACCTTTTCTCCCTGTGCACTTAAGTCCGACATGAGCTTTGTTAACTCCTGCTGTTTTAATTTATGTGATTGAGCAGAAACCATTGAATCAAAATTTTTCACACCCGTATTCTGTTGTGAAACATTCTTTCTCGTTGATTCTAGTTGAGATCTTAGGTCCTGACTTATTTTCATCGGTTGCACAACCTTCTTTCATCTAAAATTGAAAAAATGACTCAACAGGTAGAATAAAGACCGTTGCTCCGCCCACTTCCACATTAATCGGTCTTGGAATATAGGAGTCCGCATTTCCACCCATTGGAGATATTGGTGCAATCATTTGTTCTCGTTGACTGCAGTTATCCTTAATCACTTGTAACGCATCGTCTACTAGCTCGTCTTCACAACCAATTATGAGTGTTGTATTTCCTTCTTTCAAGAAACCACCAGTTGTAGAAAGCTTTGTTGTTTTAAAATCCTTTTCTCCTAAAGCATCCGTTAGACGATTGCTATCTTTGTCTTGTACTACCGCTAAAATTAATTTCATCACGATTCCTCCTTTAAAAGGTTTTCATTTCCAATGAATCTTCACGATGAATGCTACGCTTCTAGGTAGTTCTGAATAATCTGATATGCTTCTTTTTCCACGTTCTTCAATGATTGATCTGCATTTATCGATCGAATTCTGTTCGGAAACTTCTTTAGTAATATATGGTATGCTTCATATACCTTTTCATGGAACGATAAGGCTTCTAAGTCTAATCGATTTTGTTCTCTTTCTTTATTCGCTTGGATACGCCGTAATCCCTTCTCTGGTTCAATATCAAAAAATAACGTTAAAGAAGGTTCACAGCCTTCCATTGCAAATTGATTGATTTGATATATTTCCTCTATACCAAGTCCTCTTGCATACCCCTGATAGGCAAGACTGCTGTCTACAAATCGATCACACAGTACGATATTCCCTTCTTCTAAAGCGGGTAAAACCTTCTCCATTAAATGTTGACGACGTGCTGCCGCATATAGCAAAGCTTCCGTCCGTGCATCCATTTCGGTATGAGTAGGGTCAAGAATGACTTGTCGTATTTTTTCAGCAATTGTGATTCCACCTGGTTCTCTTGTTGCTAAGACTTGATACCCGTCTTGTTGAAGGCGTTTTTCTAATGCTTGAATAATCGATGTTTTTCCAGCACCTTCACCGCCTTCTATTGTTATAAAATGTCCAATCACATTCATTCTCCTTTTATATCTGAAAACACAAGAATCTTCTCGTTAATTTCACTGTTTTGGAATGAGATTCCTTTATCTAATAAATATTGTATCATGTCCACATGTGACGGAGAGATCCGTTCTCCTTTTAAAACGAGAGGAATGCCTGGTGGATAAGGCACAATATTTTCTGCACATATTTGTCCCACAGCGTTCCTTAATCCTACAAACTGCTGATCCCGCTTTTTCATCTCTCTATACGTGAGATTTAATGCTTGTATGGGAACTTGTGGTACACGTATAACTTCTATTGTATCATGTTGTACTAAATTAATTAATTGGGACTTTATACTATCTAGTCTATGGAGTAAAGCTTCCCAATCTGAAATAGGTGCCAATCCGTGAACAAATAGTATTTGAGTATCTGTCGTTAGCTCAGGGTAGACTTGATTCTGCTCAAAAAGACGTGATACTTGATGAGTTGAATATCCCATTTCAGATAGGTCCAACGTAATCTTAAGTGGGTCATCTGCAAGAAGGACTTTTCCAACCTCTAATCTTTCAAGTTGAGAACGGAATTGGCGCACACTTTCCATTACCTGATTTAATTCAACTGTCGTTAGATTGGCTAAAAAATGTCGAGACAAATCCAAACTGGCCATGATCGGATAAGAAGGACTACTTGATTGCACCATATTCAAGTAATATTTAATACGATCATTCAAAACATACTCAGACTGAACATGTAAGTAAGAGCCCATTGTCATTGCCGGTGCCATTTTATGGGCGGACTGCACGACAGCATCAGCTCCTGCTTTTAATGCGGATTTAGGGAATTCTTGCCCAATAGAGAAATGTACCCCATGCGCTTCATCTATTAGGACAGGAATATTCCGTGTATGAACATATGTGATTATTCGCTCCAAGTCATAGGTTGTCCCAAAATAATCAGGATACGTTAGAAAAAGTGCTTTGCAATCCGGATGTTTTTCTAATCCTTCTTGAATGGTCCAAAGAGAAGGTGAAGTATATCTGTGTACGCTCTCCTCATAATCTGGAGCTAAAAATATGGGTTGTGCACCAGCTAATTCAATCCCACTCAATACAGACTTGTGACAGTTTCGTTGGACAAGAATCTTATCCCCCTCAGAGCAAGTCGCTAGAATCATAGCTATATTTCCAACGGTACTTCCACCAATTAAAAAGTGAGTATGCTCTACTCCAAACCAATCTGCAGCTAATTTTTGTGCATCTGCTATGACACCAGTCGGTGCGTGTAAATCATCTAAGCCATTTATTTCTGTTGCATCTATAGATAACAAATTCTTATAAGAATGAATTCCTTTAGAAGAAAATATCAAACCGTTCTTATGACCCGGAACATGAAAGGAATGTGGCTGTTCTCCGCTATAAGAAAGTAATCGATCAAAAAGTGGAGTTTCCGATTGATTCATTTGATTACCGCCTTTTCTGTTGTTACCTTTATATTACTAGTATGATAGATTTCTTTAAATAGCTGTATTAAAAAAGCTCCTGTCGAAGACAAGAGCAATAGTAGGAAATTCTATGAAAATAAAGTGGGACGATTTATGTTTTTTAGTTTTTTTAAATAGTAGTTGTATTTTTCATCATTAGGTTCTGTCTGAATAATTTCTTGTTCACACTCACTACAGACAAACAACGTATATAAATGAATTCCTTTAGTCTTTTCTTGTTCACAAATACCACAGGTTTCTGGATTGGTTTTCATATTCTCCACCTCCGTTAGTTTAGTTTCTCCTAATCTAACGAAACCTATACATTAAACTTTAAAAATACGTATATTTCATTCTATGAAATCATCTTGTTATTCTTGTTTGTACACGTTCGATTTGGGTTGTCTTTATTTTCCGTTCCATTGATCGTTAAATAAAGAAACACCTTCTAAGAAATAATCTTAGAAGGTGTTTCTTTCGCCTAGCGACGTCCTACTCTCGCAGGGGCAATGCCCCAACTACCATGGGCGCTGAAGAGCTTAACTTCTGTGTTCGGCATGGGAACAGGTGTGACCTCTTCGCTCTTGCCACTAGACCTTAAATGTAGAGTTAAGTTTATACCCTAAAAACTAGATAAGAGTTAGACAATCAAACGAGCTATAGCCACGGCCAGCTCCAGTGTCCACGGGACACTTCTGCTTTTGAATTTAGTTAAGTCCTCGATCGATTAGTATTCGTCAGCTACACATGTCAACCATGCTTCCACCTCGAACCTATCAACCTCATCGTCTCTGAGGGATCTTACTCATTTAAAATGATGGGAAGTCTCATCTTGAGGGGGGCTTCATGCTTAGATGCTTTCAGCACTTATCCCTTCCACACGTAGCTACCCAGCTATGCTCCTGGCGGAACAACTGGTGCACCAGCGGTGTGTCCATCCCGGTCCTCTCGTACTAAGGACAGCTCCTCTCAAACTTCCAACGCCCACGACGGATAGGGACCGAACTGTCTCACGACGTTCTGAACCCAGCTCGCGTACCGCTTTAATGGGCGAACAGCCCAACCCTTGGGACCGACTACAGCCCCAGGATGCGATGAGCCGACATCGAGGTGCCAAACCTCCCCGTCGATGTGGACTCTTGGGGAGATAAGCCTGTTATCCCCGGGGTAGCTTTTATCCGTTGAGCGATGGCCCTTCCATGCGGAACCACCGGATCACTAAGCCCGACTTTCGTCCCTGCTCGACTTGTAGGTCTCGCAGTCAAGCTCCCTTCTGCCTTTACACTCTTCGAATGATTTCCAACCATTCTGAGGGAACCTTTGGGCGCCTCCGTTACTCTTTGGGAGGCGACCGCCCCAGTCAAACTGCCCACCTGACACTGTCTCCGAACCGGATCACGGTCCTGGGTTAGAAGGTCCGTACAGCCAGGGTGGTATCCCACCAGCGCCTCCACCGAAGCTAGCGCTCCGGTTTCTCAGGCTCCCACCTATCCTGTACAAGCTGTACCAACATTCAATATCAGGCTACAGTAAAGCTCCACGGGGTCTTTCCGTCTGTCGCGGGTAATGCGCATCTTCACGCATAGTATAATTTCACCGGGTCTCTCGTTGAGACAGTGCCCAAGTCGTTGCACCTTTCGTGCGGGTCGGAACTTACCGACAAGGAATTTCGCTACCTTAGGTTCGTTTAGTTACGGCCGCCGTTTACTGGGGCTTCGGTTCAACGCTTCGCCGAAGCTAACGCATCCCCTTAACCTCCAGCACCGGGCAGGTTGTCAGCCCCTATATTCGCCTTTCGGCTTCGAGAGCCCTGTGTTTTTGCTAAACAGTCGCTTGGGCCTTTTCACTGCGGCTTCTCAGCAAGAAGCACCCTTCTCCCGAAGTTACGGGGTCATTTTGCCGAGTTCCTTAACGAGAGTTCTCCCGATCACCTTAGGATTCTCTCCTCGCCTACCTGTGTCGGTTTGCGGTACAGGCACCTCTTTCCTCACTAGAGGCTTTTCTTGGCAGTGTGAAATCAGGAACTTCGGTACTATATTTCCCTCCCCATCACAGCTTGTGATTGCCAGACGGATTTGCCTATCTGACTCACTCACTGCTTGGACGCGCTCATCCAGCGGCGCGCTTTCCCTATCCTACTGCGTCCCCCCGTCGTTCAAACGGAAAGGAGGTGGTACAGGAATATCAACCTGTTGTCCATCGCCTACGCCTTTCGGCCTCGGCTTAGGTCCTGACTAACCCTGAGCGGACGAGCCTTCCTCAGGAAACCTTAGGCATTCGGTGAAGAAGATTCTCACTTCTTTTTCGCTACTCATACCGGCATTCTCACTTCTAAGCGCTCCACCAGTCCTTACGGTCTGACTTCGCTGCACTTAGAACGCTCTCCTACCATTGTTCGTAAGAACAATCCACAGCTTCGGTGATACGTTTAGCCCCGGTACATTTTCGGCGCAGAGTCACTCGACCAGTGAGCTATTACGCACTCTTTAAATGGTGGCTGCTTCTAAGCCAACATCCTGGTTGTCTAAGCAACTCCACATCCTTTTCCACTTAACGTATACTTGGGGACCTTAGCTGGTGGTCTGGGCTGTTTCCCTTTCGACTATGAACCTTATCACCCATAGTCTGACTCCCAAGATAAAGTAGCTGGCATTCGGAGTTTGACTGAATTCGGTAACCCGATGAGGGCCCCTAGTCCAATCAGTGCTCTACCTCCAGTACTCATTTCTTGAGGCTAGCCCTAAAGCTATTTCGGAGAGAACCAGCTATCTCCGTGTTCGATTGGCATTTCACCCCTACCCACACCTCATCCCCGCACTTTTCAACGTGCGTGGGTTCGGGCCTCCAGTCAGTGTTACCTGACCTTCACCCTGGACATGGGTAGATCACACGGTTTCGGGTCTACGACCCCTTACTACAACGCCCTATTCAGACTCGCTTTCGCTGCGGCTCCGTCTATACGACTTAACCTTGCAAGAGATCGTAACTCGCCGGTCCATTCTACAAAAGGTACGCCGTCACCCGTTAATGGGCTCCGACTACTTGTAGGCACACGGTTTCAGGTTCTCTTTCACTCCCCTCCCGGGGTGCTTTTCACCTTTCCCTCACGGTACTGGTTCACTATCGGTCACTAGGGAGTATTTAGCCTTGGGAGATGGTCCTCCCGGATTCCGACGGAATTTCACGTGTTCCGCCGTACTCAGGATCCACTCTGGAGGAAACAGTCTTTCGATTACAGGGCTCTTACCTTCTTCGGCTGATCGTTCCAGATCGATTCGTCTACACTATTTCTTTGTAACTCCGTATAGAGTGTCCTACAACCCCAGAAAGCAAGCTTTCTGGTTTGGGCTGTTTCCGTTTCGCTCGCCGCTACTCAGGAAATCGCATTTGCTTTCTCTTCCTCTGGGTACTAAGATGTTTCAGTTCCCCAGGTCTGCCTCCTATATCCTATGGATTCAGATATAGGTACTACTCCATTACGAGCAGTGGGTTTCCCCATTCGGAAATTCCCGGATCAACGCCTACGTACGGCTCCCCGAGACATATCGGTGTTCGTCCCGTCCTTCTTCGGCTCCTAGTGCCAAGGCATCCACCGTGCGCCCTTCTTCACTTAACTAATTCTGTGAAAAGACGTGGTCTTTACTAAAATTGATGTCTTGTTTAGTCTAGTTCCGGCTCCTAACAGCTAGCGTATAGGCAATCTCTCTACAAGTCTTCTACGAAGACTCTACGCGAGCTTTCCTATCCGTACGCTGCTGAGCAGTCGCCTTCACTTCCTAATACTCTTATCTAGTTTTCAAGGTACAACTTCCACATGACGTGGTGACTTCTGTGTTGTCACAGGACGTGACGGTTTTAACAGAAGTTCATTGAAGGGTTTTAATCCCTCAAAACTGAACCAAACAACCAAGTATGTCTCTCTGACCAGCTCCGAAGAGCTGGCTTCCGTTATCTTTCCTTAGAAAGGAGGTGATCCAGCCGCACCTTCCGATACGGCTACCTTGTTACGACTTCACCCCAATCATTGGCCCCACCTTCGGCGGCTGGCTCCTAAAAGGTTACCTCACCGACTTCGGGTGTTGCCAACTCTCGTGGTGTGACGGGCGGTGTGTACAAGGCCCGGGAACGTATTCACCGCGGCATGCTGATCCGCGATTACTAGCGATTCCGGCTTCATGTAGGCGAGTTGCAGCCTACAATCCGAACTGAGAATGGTTTTATGGGATTTGCTTCACCTCGCGGCTTCGCTGCCCTTTGTACCATCCATTGTAGCACGTGTGTAGCCCAGGTCATAAGGGGCATGATGATTTGACGTCATCCCCACCTTCCTCCGGTTTGTCACCGGCAGTCACCTTAGAGTGCCCAACTAAATGCTGGCAACTAAGATCAAGGGTTGCGCTCGTTGCGGGACTTAACCCAACATCTCACGACACGAGCTGACGACAACCATGCACCACCTGTCACTCTGTCCCCGAAGGGAACGCCCTATCTCTAGGGTTGTCAGAGGATGTCAAGACCTGGTAAGGTTCTTCGCGTTGCTTCGAATTAAACCACATGCTCCACCGCTTGTGCGGGCCCCCGTCAATTCTTTTGAGTTTCAGCCTTGCGGCCGTACTCCCCAGGCGGAGTGCTTAATGCGTTAACTTCAGCACTAAGGGGCGGAAACCCCCTAACACCTAGCACTCATCGTTTACGGCGTGGACTACCAGGGTATCTAATCCTGTTCGCTCCCCACGCTTTCGCGCCTCAGCGTCAGTTACAGACCAGAGAGTCGCCTTCGCCACTGGTGTTCCTCCACATCTCTACGCATTTCACCGCTACACGTGGAATTCCACTCTCCTCTTCTGCACTCAAGTTCCCCAGTTTCCAATGACCCTCCACGGTTAAGCCGTGGGCTTTCACATCAGACTTAAGAAACCGCCTGCGCGCGCTTTACGCCCAATAATTCCGGACAACGCTTGCCCCCTACGTATTACCGCGGCTGCTGGCACGTAGTTAGCCGGGGCTTTCTCGTTAGGTACCGTCAAGGTACAAGCAGTTACTCTTGTACGTGTTCTTCCCTAACAACAGAACTTTACGATCCGAAAACCTTCATCGTTCACGCGGCGTTGCTCCGTCAGACTTTCGTCCATTGCGGAAGATTCCCTACTGCTGCCTCCCGTAGGAGTCTGGGCCGTGTCTCAGTCCCAGTGTGGCCGATCACCCTCTCAGGTCGGCTACGCATCGTTGCCTTGGTAGGCCGTTACCCTACCAACTAGCTAATGCGCCGCGGGTCCATCTATAAGGGACAGCAAAAGCCGCCTTTCAACTTTCTCCCATGCAGGAAAAAGTGTTATCCGGTATTAGCCCCGGTTTCCCGGAGTTATCCCAGTCTCATAGGCAGGTTACCCACGTGTTACTCACCCGTCCGCCGCTCGTTCCACTATCGTCACCCCGAAGGGGTCAGATAGCTTCCCGCGCTCGACTTGCATGTATTAGGCACGCCGCCAGCGTTCGTCCTGAGCCAAGATCAAACTCTCCAATAGAGTTTTGAGTTCTTTACTCAATAATAAAGCTAGCTAAAATCTTACTTAACATACTGGTTGTTTTGTTCAGTTTTCAAGGATCAAAATTATTTCGTTGTTGTTTCAGCGACAACTTTTATATCATAACAAGATATCGTTTATAAGTCAACAACTTTTTTATTTGAATTTCCACCACTCCAACCGTCATTTATCAGATGTTGTCGAAGCGACGTCTATTAATATAACAAGTTTACACTACATAGTCAACGGTATTATACACTCCAATTTTTTCCTGTATCGGGCAAAAAAACAGAGCCCGCCGGCCCTTATAAAATAAAGATATGAACAGCTGTTAAAGAAGCTAATCCTGGTATTCCTAAAAAGCCTGCCACCACAGCTGTAAAAATGTTTATCGGTACATGTAAGCCAAGGGATGCACCAAAAACATTGAAAAAGAATAAAAACAAAACCCCTATAACTAGCTTTACTGTACCTTTTGCTAAGAACCGCATTGGTTTTAATGGTGCACCGACTATTAAGAGAATCGCAATTAATGCAACGACACCTATAATGACTACTGTAGCATCCAATTCTTTTCCCCCTTTAGACTTGTCCTTTACTATTTCAATGTATGTGGGCAATAGAGGAAAAAGAACTTCTTTCTATCATAAAATTACATCCGCGCACTTATTTGTCTGTGTCTTGCTTCTTTCAATAGATAGAAGTACTTCGCTTCTGCAATAGCAAGATCGATTAGTCCTTGCTCGCTCGGCTCCACACTTTTTTCTATAATCGATTTCAAGCTCATCCATTCATCTTTTAATTGATAGGTTCTATTCAATAGTTGCTCGTCTATGTCTTTTCGCTTTATCTTTTTTCCAAACATGTGGATCACCTTCCATAAGGAAATTACAGTTCACGTCTTCCTTCTAAAGCTTTGGATAACGTTACCTCATCTGCATATTCCAAATCTCCACCCATCGGTAAACCATGTGCAATACGAGTTGTTTTAATACCGGAGGGGCGCACTAATCTAGAAATATACATTGCTGTTGCCTCTCCTTCTATATTTGGATTTGTGGCCAAAATTAATTCTTTTACCTCTTCATCCTTTAATCGGTTTAATAAAGAAGGGACATTAATATCCTCTGGACCAATTCCATCCATCGGAGAAATTGCACCGTGAAGCACATGATACTTTCCTCGAAATTCCTTCATCTTTTCCATTGCAATAACATCTTTCGGGTCTTGGACCACACAAATTAAAGAACTATCTCGTGAGTCATCTTGGCAAATGGCACAGGGATCCTCATCGGTAATATGTCCACAGATAGAACAGTGAGTTAGCTCCCGCTTAGCATTCACTAACGCTTTTGCAAAGTCTAACACATCATCTTCTTTCATATTTAAAACAAAAAAAGCCAGACGAACCGCAGTTTTCGGTCCGATTCCTGGCAGTTTTGTAAAGCTGTCTATCAGCTTAGATATCGGTTCAGGATAATACATACAAAACCATCCCTCCTAGAACATTCCTCCAGGTAAATTTAACCCCTTCGTAAATTGTCCCATTGTATCGTTTGTTTTATCATCTACTTGTTTTAACACTTCATTCGTTGCTGAAATAATCAAATCTTGTAGCATTTCCACATCATCAGGATCTACTACCTCTTCATTAATTTCTATATCTACGATTTCTTTTTTACCATTGGCAATAACTTTTACCATTCCACCGCCAGCAGTTGCTTCAAAAGTCATTTCTTGAAGCTCTTCTTGAGCTTTCATCATATCCTTTTGCATTTTTTGCATCTGCTTCATCATTTTATTCATATTTCCACCACCACGCATGGAAACCCCTCCTTTTTATTGATCATGAATTTCTAATAAATCGTCTCCAAAAAGCTTTCTTGCTTCCGTTACGACTGGATCTTCTTCAACCAAGTCCCCGTTTTCTCCTGCTTCTTGTTGACGTTGTTTCTTCACAAAGTCTTCTCGAATTTCTTGCCAATCCGCTTCCGGAATCGGGATGAGTGCTAACTCCTTCCCAACAGTGTCCGCTATTAAAGATTCTATCGTTTGTTTATGGTCCAAAGCAAGTGAACAATGAATCTCATACCGAAAGGCAACTACTAAAGCTTTATCCGAAGCAGCTCTCGGTTTACTATTCAAAATAGTTGCATGGGCAGGTGCATTTTGTTTTTTTAATACATCCATAAATCGTGCCCAGTTTTCTTGGACCGCTTTCAAATCCGTTTTTGATGCCTCGCTTAGCACTTGACGTATTCGCTCGTAAGGTACTTTATAGCTATTCTTCGTTGCTCTCGATTGATTTCGTTTAGGTGCAGGTGCTGAAGGCTGACTACTACCTTGTGGAGGATTTTCTTTTAGATTATTTAATTCTTTTTCTAAATGAATGATTTTTTGCTCCAACCGCTGTATGACCTCATGATCAAAGACCGAATCCGTTTCACCCGCTTGAATATCTGCCATTTTTAAAATAGCAATTTCAATAAAGACCTTTGGACTATTTGTCCATTTCATTTCTTGCTGACATTCATTTAAATAGGAAATAGCCTCTTGAATCCAAGTAGGGTTTATCCTTTCGGCAAGCTCCTTAAAGGTATCATTTAAAACAGCACGCTCCAGGATTTCTCCTAAACCTTGCGCACTCTGGTATAAAAGTAAATCACGCAAGTAATAAATCAAGTCGAACACAAATCGCCCTGGATCTTTTCCTTCTTGAATGAAATGATCCACTAATTGAAGCGCTTGTTGAATTTCCTTTTCATATATGCTCGAAATAATTTGCAAAATAGCATTTTGTGAAACCGCACCGGTTACAGCAAGAACATCCTCTATCGTAACCTCATTCTCACTATATGAAATGGCTTGGTCCAGAAGACTAAGCGCATCACGCATTCCACCTTCTGCAGAAATAGCAACTGCTTCTAAAGCTTCTCGACTTACCGTAATTCCTTCTGCTTCTATAATTTGTTGCATTCTGTCCACTATAGAATGTTGTGTAATACGTTTAAAGTCAAATCGTTGACACCTTGAAATAATGGTTAACGGAATTTTGTGCGGCTCTGTAGTGGCCAAAATAAAAATGACATGCTTAGGCGGCTCTTCTAACGTTTTTAATAAGGCATTAAAAGCTCCTATAGATAGCATATGGACTTCATCTATAATATAAACTTTATACGGAACGGCACTCGGTGCATATTTAACTTTATCCCGAATATCTCGAATTTGTTCTACTCCGTTATTAGAAGCAGCGTCGATTTCAATCACATCAGAAATCGACCCATCTTGAATACCTCGACAGGCATCACACTCATTACAAGGTTCTTTGACGGGAGAACGTTCACAGTTTATCGTTTTCGCAAAAATCTTAGCAGCACTTGTCTTCCCTGTACCACGTGGACCAGAAAACAGATAAGCGTGCGTAAATTTTTCTTGTACGATAGCATTTTGTAACGTTCTGGTGATATGGGATTGTCCAACGACATCGACAAAGCTTCTCGGTCGCCATACACGATACAGTGCTTGGTAAGTCATTTGTGTTCTCCTAACCTAATGTAATTACATTACTGTCATTATACCTGAAATACTTGTAGAAAGGGAACCTTCCACTCTTAAGAATTGCAATAGTCATTCACTTGGTAATATGTAGAGAAAGTTATATTTTTGCTATAAAATATAAAAACCTCTATATTCACGCGGAATAAGAGGTTTCGATTTCTATTATATGTATAAAACCGTGCACCCATCTTCGATAGAACAGCCCTAAGCGTTACTTAAGTTCATGACTCGACCCAGGCTTCCCTGCGGCACACAGAAAGCACCGCTTACTGCTGCTTCCTTCCGGACCTGACAGGATTCACGGGTTCCTGTTGCGCAGGACCCGGGTGTCAACATCAATCCCTTAAGGCAGACCTTAAAGCCGAACTACCTCGGATGGGAATTCAGTCTCGCTATAGCGGATTGCGAGTACAGGGCACCGCTACCTCCCCACCTAGCACGGCAAAGTTGCTACCAATTTTTAAGGCGCTTCGTATAGCGCATGTACAAGTATATCTAGTTTTATAGAAAAATGCAATGGCTCTCATCCTGTAAATATTTCCTGTAAGGATTCTAACTAATTCTTTTTTCTTTCCCGTATTCCTTTAAAAAAGGAACGAAGGATATCCCCGCAATCTTTTTGAAGAACTCCACCGACTACTTCCGCTTGATGATTAAATTGCGGCTGTTGTAACAAATTTATAATGGATCCTGCACACCCAGCTTTTGGGTCATATGCCCCAAACACTACACGAGGTATCCGTGCTTGTACAATAGTACCGGCACACATCGGGCAAGGCTCCAATGTAATATATAGGGTACATTCCTCTAGCCTCCAGCTCCCAACCTCTCGATTAGCCTTTTCAATCGCAATCATTTCCGCGTGAGATGCCGTTATTTGCTCTACTTCACGGAAGTTGTATGCTTTGGCAATGACATTATCCTTATGCACAATCACAGCCCCAATCGGTGCTTCCCCTATTTCGGCTGCCTTCCTCGCTTCCTTTAATGCTAGCTGCATATAATACGTATCGTTCATTTTATCACTCTTCTACTATTAATATGCATTTAGTCTACCAAAAAATGATGTGACCTCCAATTTCGAAAAAACTAAATGTCAAAAGAAAGAACCAAAATCCTCCCCATTTCATAGGCTAACAAATGAGAAGAAAGGAAAGGGGAGGAATAGAAGGTGCAAATCCATGTCGTGAGTCCAGGAGATACGCTCTATAATATAGCAAGACGCTACGGCACTACGGTAGACGCAATTGCCGCCGCTAATGAGTTAAATCAAGCCGACCCACTTGTTGTTGGGCAAGCCTTGTACATTCCCATTATTGGGGAGTTTTATGAAGTACGTTCAGGTGATACCTTATACAGCATTGGGCAGCGATTTGGCATTGATTACAGAGAACTTGCTCGAATCAATAACATTCCCGTTGATCAACCTTTAGAGGTAGGGACAAGAATATATATTCCACAGCCTGAACAGCGAAGCATAGAGGTCAATGCTTATATAGAGCCACTTGGGGGAACTGTTTCCGATGCGCTAATTAATACAGCTGAGAAAAACGCTCCATATTTAACGTATTTAGCTCCATTTAGTTATCGAGTTAGTCGTGATGGGAGTCTAATCGCTCCTCCGTTAGATAACTTTAAAGCGATTGCCGAGCAAAATAACGTAGCTCTTATGATGGTTGTGACGAATCTAGAAGATGGTGAATTTAGTGATGAGCTTGGACAATTAATCGTGACAAATGCGACGGTCCAAGATACTCTACTTGATAATATTATCTCTACCGCTCAAGCCGTTGGGTTCGGGGACGTTCACTTTGATTTTGAATATTTACCACCTGCTAATCGAGAAGATTATAATCAATTTTTAAGAAAAGCAAAAAATCGACTTTCTGCTGCTGGATTATTAATGTCTACTGCTTTAGCCCCTAAAACAAGTGCCACGCAAGAAGGGGCTTGGTATGAAGCACATGACTATGCAGCTCATGGAGAAATTGCTGACTTTGTTGTATTAATGACGTATGAATGGGGATATAGTGGTGGTCCGGCTCAAGCTGTTTCTCCGATTGGACCTGTTCGTGAAGTGGTAGAGTATGCCTTAACGGAGATGCCTGCCAATAAAATTATGCTCGGGCAAAACTTGTACGGATATGATTGGACGTTACCTTTTGTGGCGGGTGGCGAATATGCAAAAGCACTTAGTCCTCAACAAGCCATTCAACTCGCCTTACAAGAAAATGTAGCCATTTCCTATGACGAGGAAGCACAAGCACCCTTTTTTAACTATTACGATGCAGAAGGGAAACAACACGAAGTATGGTTTGAAGATGCCCGTTCCATTCTAACTAAATTTAACCTCATTCGGGAGCTTGGTTTACGTGGTATCAGTTATTGGAAACTAGGGCTGGCATTCCCACAAAATTGGCAAATTCTTAACGCAATGTTTGACATTGAAAAACAAGATTAAGAAAAGGGAGACAAAATTGTCTCCCTTTTCTGATACCATTCGACTTATTTATACGACTTTTGACATAGGACTTTTTTCCTTTTTTCATATAAATGGAATGTATTTTTTTTTATTCTCCTGTAAAATATGTAAAAGAGACTGTTTTATAACAAAAAATAACTTTTATTCATTATATAGGAGAGTTGGATTGTTTTGGAACAAAACAAACGCACAAAAGTTAGAAAGCAACAAAAGAAACGGAAATTAAAAAAAGCCATACTTTTAACTTTCCTTTTTACTTTAATTCTAGTTCTTGCATTCGGAGGTTATATATTTTATCAAGCATACGATGCCGCAAAAGACTCGCATAAGGAATTGGACCGTAAAGGAAATAAATCAGAACTACGGGAAAAAGCCGTTACTATAGGAAAAGACCCTATCTCCATTCTCTTACTTGGCATAGAAAACTATTCCACAGACGGGAAAGATGGACGAGCAGACACACAAATTGTTGTGACGCTTAATCCTGATTCTAATCAAATGACCATGACATCGGTTCCGAGAGACACAATGATTGAACTGACAGAAGAAGAAGTTACCTCTAAATATGCTGGAACTAACAAAATTCTTGCTTCCTATGCATTTGGTTCCATTACCGGTTATGGTGGAAACAAATTAGCTGTGGAAAAGGTCGAAGAATTACTAGACGTTCCGATCGATCATTATATCGCTGTTGATTTCGAAGGCTTCCGAGATATTGTAGATGCGCTAGGTGGGGTAACCATTGATATCAAAGAACCATTCTGGGAAAAAGATATTTATAACAATAATCAACCAATCAATTTTGCTAAAGGGGAAGCACATCTAAATGGGACAGAAGCTCTTGCATTTGTTCGCATGCGTAAAAGAGATGTAAATGCGATTTATCCTAGGGACGAAAGACAACGCCAATTTATTTCAGCCGCTATTGATGAGGCCGTTTCTGCCGGAACGATCTTTAAAATAGGCGAAATAACGGACATACTAGGAGAGAATGTGCAAACAAGCCTAGAACCTTCCGAAATTTATGCGTTACAAAAAGCTTACTCTTCGATGAGTTCATCTAAAATCCAAACGATAGAAATCCCTGGACAGAATCAACGTATTAATGACCTGTATTATTTCATTCCCGATGAAGTTGGCCTAAAAGAGACATCCATCAAAATCAAGCAAGCTTTAGATTTACCAGTTAGTGAACCAGGTACAGAATCAGATGCTACTACGGAAACAGAATAAGCACTACTTACGAAAACCACCTTTGAAGGTGGTTTTTTGATTAAGTTTCTGAGTAATTCAGCAAGAACTGCAAATAATACATGTATCAAAGTTGGTAAGGAGGAATGGACGTGACCTGGACATTTATCTTCAATTCTTTCCTCATGGTTCTAGTCGGTATATTTTTCCTGCGAATTGCAGGGAGAAAATCAATTTCTCAAATGACACTAGCTCAGACTGTCATCATGATTTCCGTTGGTTCTGTCATCATTCAGCCTATTATTGAGGCAAGTGTATTAAGAACTACAGTCGTGACGGGGATTTTTGTTCTATCTTTAATTGCATTAGAATGGATTCAGTTGAAATCAAATAAAGTAGAAAAGATCATTACAGGAAAATCGAGAATTGTGATTCAGAACGGGGAGCTATTACCTCAAGAACTAAAAAAACACCGATTAACAGTAGATCAATTAGAAATGTTTCTTCGACAACAAGGAATCGCAAATATTAAAAATGTAAAGACAGGAACAATCGAACCTAATGGACAACTCGGGTATGAATTAAAAGAAGATGCTCGGCCGTTAACCGTCGGAGAATTTAAAAAATTGATTGGTCCACTCATTCAACAGCAACAAAACAACACTTCTAACTCAAATAAAGATGACCTTTTCAAGGAAATTAATCAAAGTCATAGCGAAAAACATCCATCCTATTTGCAATAATCTTTATATACAGACATAAGAAATCCCTGATTTAAATAATCAGGGATTTCTTAGTACTAATGGACTCGGATTTTATACAAGGCTTTTTCCGTTTCAATCTTTAAACCATCTTCATCTCGAAACGCCATAAATTCCGAGCCAAATGGTATCTCATAAACACCTAACGGTAATTCTACATCCGACTCATACGCCCTACCACGAATCGTCCCTTCCCCTCGGAGGATTAACTCTTGTCCTTCCACATAGCCGTCAATATCGTGTTGTTCTGCTCCTCTAACCGTAATGTCATCTAATTGCATATTTACACGATCCATATCAATTATTTTCTCATCGCTCCCAGTAGCTAGCTCTCCCTTGTGAATAAGCACAGACTGTCCTTTCAATTCCGCTAACCAATTTTCAATATCCTTTAGGCTTTGATTCACCCAAATTACCTCCACTCATAAATAGAATGTACTTCTATTATGCAAAGGTCAGGGATCGTTTATTCTTATTTCAGATCCATAAGCAATCGGAGCTCATCTTTATTGGCAACTAATTGGTCCAATGTGTATTCATCTAACACAGAGAAAAAAGCGGCCAATGCTTTATTTAATGCATGCTTCAGCTTGCAAGAAGGAGTAATGACACATTCATTCATGTCTTTATCAAAGCATTCCAATAAGACAAAATCCTGTTCCAATATCCTTACAATCCTGCCAATATTAATGTCTTCGGGGGGCTTCGCTAATTTGATTCCGCCTCCTCTACCTCGGATGGTTTCTAATAAGCCAAGCTTCGTCAACTGATGAACAATCTTTCTAATATGCTCCTTTGATATGGAAAAGGTCTCTGAAACTTCGGTTATACTCGCTAGCTGGTTATCTTCCTTGGAAGCTGTATATATCAACACTCGTAACGCATAATCGGTATATTTCTTTAATTTCATCGTGTCACCTCTTTCTTCTATTTTCAGTCTTTACTCTCCATTTTTCAAGAAAAAGTAACTTAACAAGATTGACACAATTATTAGGAAATTCCGGTTGTATTTACCTTTTTTTACGTTATACAATAAACATGTATAAAAAATACATGTTTAAAATACAAGGAGTGTTCGTATGTCACAACAAGTAAAGAAAGATTTAGATCAACACACAATCGACATAGTGAAATCAACGGTGCCTGTATTAGAACAACACGGTCAGGCGATTACTTCCCGTTTCTATGAAATGCTATTTGAAAATCATCCGGAATTAAAAAATATTTTTAATCAAACGAATCAAAGAATGGGGAAACAGTCTAAAGCATTAGCGGGCGCTGTTTATGCTGCGGCTAAATACATTGACCAGCTTGAAGTCATTGTTCCTGTTGTTAAACAAATAGCTCATAAGCATCGAAGCTTAAACATCAAGCCTGAACATTACCCTATCGTCGGTGAGAATCTTTTAAAAGCTATTAAAGATGTGTTGGGGGATGCTGCAACAGATGAGATTATAGAAGCATGGGGCGAAGCCTATGGGGTAATCGCAGATACGTTTATTCAAGTTGAAGCAGAGATGTATCGTGAAGCGGCCAATCAACACGGCGGTTGGGAAGGCTTCCGTACCTTCCAAGTATTTAAAAAAGTTAAAGAAAGTGATGAAATAACATCCTTTTACTTAAAACCGACGGATGGAAAACCAATTGCATCGTATCAAGCTGGCCAATATATAACGGTGAAGATAGAATCAGAAGAGCTTGAATTTACTCATCTTCGTCAATACAGTCTCTCTTATCGTTCTAATAATGATTATTATCGCATTAGTGTCAAAAAAGAGGCTGGACTGGAGCAAGAAACACCTGATGGAATTGTCTCTAATTTCTTACATGAACAAGTGAACGTTGGAGATACTCTCCCTATCACAGCACCAGCTGGAGACTTTATTTTAGATGAAGGGAATCATCCACTTATTTTAATTAGTGGTGGTGTAGGACTGACCCCCCTATGATGAGTATGTTAGAAACATCTTTAAAAACTCAGCCTAACCGTCCCGTGACATTTATTCATGCAGCACGTTCTGGTCGAGTTCATGCGTTTAAAGAATTAGTAGCTCAACTGCAGCAGGAGAATTCAAACCTTGCTGTTCATACCGTCTATGAAAACCCTAGTGAAGAGGATCGTGGGCTTTCTACATTTGCTAAAGAAGGATATATTGATTTACCATGGCTTCAATCCGTTATCTCCAGCCAATCGGATGCTGTTTATTATTTCTGTGGGCCAGAGCCTTTTATGAAGGCAATTAACCAATCTCTTAAAGACCTTGGTATTCCAGAAGAAAATCGACGTTTTGAATTCTTCGGGCCTAAAGGCGATATTGCATAAAAAGAGCTTCCGTTTGGAAGCTCTTTACCCTATTATTCTTCTAACGTAGAAGTGTCTCCTGTCGGTAATCCTAACTCCCATGACTTCAGCAAGCGGCGCATTATTTTTCCGCTTCGTGTTTTCGGAATCGTGTCTTTTACTTCGATTTCTCTCGGAGCTGCGTGTGCACTTAATCCCGTTTTTACAAATACACGGATATCTTCTAATAACTCATCATTCGCTTCATAGCCATCATTCAACGTAATGAATGCTTTAATAATTTCTCCACGCTCTGGATCAGGCTTTCCGATAACCCCTGCTTCAGCAACCGCAGGATGTTCTATTAATTTACTTTCGACTTCAAATGGACCAACGCGTTCTCCCGACGTATTAATAACATCATCTAATCTGCCTTGGAACCAGAAATAGCCGTCTTCATCCATATAGGCACTATCCCCTGAAACATACCAACCATTGATGAAGTAGCTTTCATATTTACCTGGGTTTTTCCAAATCGCACGCATCATGGATGGCCAGCCTTGTTTAATCGCTAGGTTCCCCATTTGGTTTGGTGGCAGCTCATTCCCTTGATCATCGACAATTGCCGCTTCTACACCGGGAATTGGTTTTCCCATAGAACCAGGACGAATATCCATCGACGGATAATTTACAATTAACATTCCACCCGTTTCCGTCATCCACCATGTATCGTGAATCCTTAAGTTAAGAGCTTTCATTCCCCACGTAATCACTTCAGGATTAAGCGGCTCTCCAACACTCATAACATGACGTAATGAGCTTAGGTCAAATTGCTTAATAACATCCACTCCGGAACTTACAAGCTTACGAAAAGCCGTTGGTGCAGAATACCAAACTGTTACATTGTGTTTGTCAATCGTGCCATACCAAGATTCCGGTGTGAAACGACCACCGCGAATGACATTGGTCACGCCATGCAGCCATGGTGCAAAAATTCCATAACTCGTACCAGTTACCCAGCCTGGATCAGCCGTACACCAATAAATATCATCTTCTTTTAAATCAATTACCCAGTCTCCCGTTGCATAATGCTGAATCATCGCATTATGCACATGGTAAACCCCTTTAGGTTTTCCAGTAGATCCAGATGTATAATGAAGTAGCATTCCATCCTCTAAATCTACCCATTCTATATCAAATTCCTCAGAAGCTTGCTCCGTTTCTTTATAATAATTTATATATCTCTCGGAAATTTTTTCAGAATCCCCTACGAGTACTATCTTCTTAAGATTCGGTAACTCATTCTCTGGAACCCGATACAACAAGTCAGGTGTCGTAATAAGCATTGTCGCTTCACTATCTTCTAATCGATCTCGAACCGCTTGTTCCATAAATGCCTCAAATAATGGTCCGGCAATAGCTCCCACTTTTAAAATCCCAAAAAAACTAGCATAAAATTCTGGGCTCCTTGGCATAAATAGAAAGACACGATCCCCTTTTTCTATACCGTGATCCTTCAGCACATTCGCAAATTGATTACTCGCTTTTTTTAATTGATCAAACGTTAATACTTCTTCTCGATCCGGAGCGGAGTAAATGAGTGCTGGTTGATTCTTTTTATCTGGATTTTCTGCATGGCGATCAATGGTTTCATACGCCACATTCACTTTTCCGGTTTCGTACCAGCTAAAATTCTTTTTTACTTCTTCCCAGTCAAAGGAAGCTCTTTTTTCTTCATAGTTCGCTAGATTATGGTTTCCTGGTCTTGCTGCAATTGGTTGCATATCCATCAAATCACCTCATCATAAAAATTTGCAAACGGTTTCAAAAAAATGTGAACACCTTTTAAATCTTATGAGTCTCTAGCTGTAAACTTGCATTCTTTTAGGATTTTCCTAATTCATTCCTATTTTAAAATAAAACAGATTATATTAAAAGTCATAATACTTAAATAATTCTTCACAAATGTTTACAATCCCTTTATTTGTGGAAACTAGATTTAAAATTTAGACAGCAATTGATAGGTAATACGTATTAAAATTAGTACTTTTTAATCAATATATTAAAAATATCCTAGTTTCAAAATAATTTTCTTGACCTTTTTAGACTACCTACTATATACTTACTTACAGAAAGTAACTAACTTACAAAACATAAATTAATTTTGGAGGGAATAAAATGGCACAAACAAAATTTAAAGTAGACCCGTCGCACTCAAGTATTGACTTCTCCGTAAAACATATGATGGTTTCCAAAGTAAAAGGAACGTTTCACGACTTTGAGGCAAGCATCGTAGCAGATCCGACAGACTTAACTACTGCAGATATTGAAGTGAAAGTAGACATTAAAAGTGTGGACACTCGCAACGAACAACGTGATGAGCACTTACGCTCCGCAGATTTCTTTGACCCAGAAAATCACCCGAAAATGATTTTCAAATCTACGAATGTGAAAAAAACTGGGGAAGATGAATATGAATTAACTGGCGATTTAAGCATCGCCGGTACAACAAAATCTGAAACTTTCAAAGTTACTTTTGAAGGACAAGGGCAAGATCCTTGGGGAAATCAAGTATTCGGTTTCAGCGCAGAAGGTAAAATTAACCGTAGTGACTATGGCATAACGTATAACGCTGCTTTAGAAACTGGCGGCGTATTAATCGGGGACGAAATTAAAATTAGTATCGAGCTTGAAGCAACTCCAGAAGCATAGAAGCATAATTAGAAAGAATTGAGAACTCTTGCAATCGCAAGGGTTCTTTTTTGTTAGGAGAAATTTGAGCTACTCATTCATAAATTTAGAAATTCTTGACACACTATCTAAGACAAAATGCGTGTGTGAGGTGATGATGTGATTCGGAATAGAGTTGTACGAAGGTCTAAATCAGTGCAACAGGCTGGACAAAAACAATCGACCAAATTGTACCAAGACTACCTACAAAATACTGATCACATCAAGCAGCTTTTTTCTTATGGAGTGAATCGCGACTTTACTTTTAGAGAAATTACTGCAAAAGGACTTCAGAAAAAGGTAACCCTCTTTTTTTATGGGTCTATTGTCGACTCTACAAAAATTGATCAAGGGATTATTCGTCCTTTACTTGAGCAGGACGGACAAAAACTGGAATCAGTCATTACATTAGAACAGATGAAGTGTTTAGAAGACTTTGAGTCCGTTACAGAAAATATTAATAGTGGAAAGGCTGTCCTAATCGTAGAACAGAGTAATGTGGCCTATGGCATTGATGTATCGAATTTTCAGCATAGATCCATTGGGAAGGCAGAAAATGAAGGTGTAATCAAAGGGCCGAAAGAAGCATTTACAGAATCTGCAAATGTAAATCTATCACTGATTCGAAAAAGATTTCATGATAAACAACTTATTGCAGAAGGAATTGAAGTAGGGGAACGGTCTAAACAGCAAGTGACTCTTTTATATATAGGTGATGTTATAAACAAAGAAACCCTCCAAAATATAAGAAAGAGATTAAAGGCTATTAACACCGATAATGTCCGTAATGTTGAACTTTTAGAACAACATATAGAAGAAAGGCCGTATTCCATTTTCCCGTCCCTTCTTTATACAGAACGGCCGGACAGAGCAGCTGCCTATATAGAAGATGGTTTTTTCGTGATCTTGATGGACAATAGTTCGTCCTGTCTTATTTTACCGGCTACCTTTTGGTCGTTTATTCATTCTCCTGAAGACCGCTATTTAAGTTTTATGTTCGGAAATTTTTCTAGGTTGGTTCGGCTGTTGGCGTTTTTCACAGCTATGTTTGTATCAGCCTTCTACATAGCGATTACAAATTATCACAGTGAAATGATACCACCAGATTTATTACTTGCTATAACTAGTGCACGGGAAAGGGTTCCCTTCCCATTAGTTATAGAAGTATTAATCATGGAAGCAGCCTTTGAGTTAATACGGGAAGCAGGAATACGAATTCCTAGCCCGTTAGGACCTACTATCGGGATAGTTGGGGCACTAATTCTCGGTCAAGCAGCTGTACAAGCAAACATTGTGAGTCCAATTGTTGTCATAA
This sequence comes from Radiobacillus deserti, assembly GCF_007301515.1. Taxonomy (GTDB): domain Bacteria; phylum Bacillota; class Bacilli; order Bacillales; family Amphibacillaceae; genus Radiobacillus; species Radiobacillus deserti. Next base: position 28,494 of record NZ_CP041666.1, on the reverse strand, counting down.
TCGTTGCACTTTCTGGACTATCGTCCTTTGCGGTTGCCAATATTGACATGAATTATACCGTTCGTATATCGAGATACCTTTTTATGCTTGCTGCATCCTTTTTTGGCATTTTCTCTTTAACTGCAGCTTTTTTACTTTGGATTATGTATTTAGTCTCTATAAAATCGTTTGGAGTATCTTTCTTAGCACCAATGTCCCCTAACTACCAGTCTTCAGAAGATACAATCTTTAGAAAGCTCTTAAAGAACGAAAAATATAGACCAGGCCAATTAGAGCCACAAGATATGAAGAAGAAACAGGAAGGAAGGGATTAGTATGAAGCAGGTAGGTCGACTAACTACAAAGGAATTTGCCGCCATGATTATTTTAATGGTCGGCTTAAAGATTGCTGATACGACTCCTGCTTTATTAGCGGACAAGGTGCACAATGCATTATGGCTAATCCCTTTAGTTTCTTTTCTAATTGTGCTTCCTTCGCTCGCGATTCTACTCCATCTTCTTAATAAATATAATGCTGAAAACTCTATCGATTTAATTGAAAAAATTTTAGGAAAGAAAATTGGGAAAGTTACTGGTTGTATTTTATTTCTGATAAGCTTCATGCTTATGACTGTTGATAGTAGGAATTATGTAGAACAAATTAACCTTCTCTATTTTCCAAACTCACCATCCATTATTGTATTTGTTGTCTTTATGCTAACTTGTTTCTTGGGAGCTAAGCGAGGGTTCGAAACCATTGGTTCTACAGCATGGATTGTCATCCCTTACATCAAATTTTCAGCTGCGTTACTCGCCGTCCTCGTGATAGGAAAGGGAATATGGATGCGGATATTTCCTATATTTGGAACTGGTTTAGACGAAGTTCTTACACAAGGTGTCTTAAAATCCTCCCTATTCTTTGATATTTATCTATTGACTATGGCCTTCTCATCCCTAAAGTCTAAAAAAGACTTCTTTCGAGGGACAGTTATTGGCTCTGGCTTTGTAGTGGTAGAAATTATATTCTTTTATAGTTTGTACGCTACCTTATTTGATTACAAATCTATTGCAAATGTAGCCTTTCCTTTTTATGAGGTCACGCAGTACGTCAATCTCGGAGAATATTTAACAAATGTAGAGACTTTTTTTATGGTATTTTGGCTCATGGCTGCCTTTATTCGGTTTATTATGTTTCTTTATTTCACTTCTTGGGTTTTTGGTGTCGTGTTCAATATTAAGGAATTTGAACCACTTATTTTACCAATTGCATTCTTTGTAGTTGCTCTGGGAATTATTCCAGATAATGAATTGTTTAATGAACTAATGGTTCGAAATAATTTACTCAATTACACAACACCTGTACTTATAGGTTTACCCCTTATTCTTTGGCTAGTGTCCCTTTTTAGGAGGAATGAAAAGAAATGAAAAAACTAATTCTTTTATGGTTCCTTTTCCTAGTTGTGATTGTTTTATTGACAGGCTGTTACGATAAAAGAGAGTTAGAACAGCAATCTTACGTCATCGCGGTTGGAGTAGATAAAGCCGAGGATAAAAAATTTAAATTTACATTTCAAATTGCAAATCCAGAAGTAGGTTCCATGATAACGGGAGGAGGAAGCAAAGAAGAAGCTGATGAAATTGTCTCGGTCACTGCCAATGACCTTATAACAGCGGCCAACACTGCGAATTCAACCGTCACAAAGGAGATAACATTAGATCATTCCAAAGTTATTGTTGTTTCAGAAGAACTTGCTAAATCCGGAGACTTATTACGTTTTATGCAATCGACCACTCGTACTACACAAATAAGACCTGGTGTGCAACTCGTAGTGTCTAAGGAAAAAGCAGAAACATTTATTAAAAGCAATAACCCCACATTGGAAACAAGACCACATAAATATTATCAATTTATGTTAAATCGAGCACATGAAACGGGGATTATTCCTAATTCAGATATCCACCGCTTCTTTCAAATAACAGAAGGGGATGCTGATTTATTTTTAGCAATATATGCAACAGCAGAGAAAAAAAAGGAAGACATTAAGGAGGAAGGGAAAGAGGATGAATTTATAGCTGGTCAAATACCTGTAGATGGTCAAAATCCTGTTGAATTTATGGGATCCGCAGTTTTCAAGGAAGGGATTATGATTGATACTCTTGATGGACAAGAAACCAGATTAGCTAATGTGTTTGACGTTACCCTTAACATGCAAGATTTGGCATCCACCTATGACGATCCTCTTGCAAAGGAGTATGATATTTCTGCTAGTTATGTTCAACGGCGTGATCCTAAAATTGACGTTCAATATCACAAAAATAAACCAACTGTGATTCATGTAACCGTTCCTTTTTCTATAGAGGTATTGGCCATTCCAAGTTTAATAAACTATGCAGAGGACCAAGAAAAGCAGGAAATACTGCGCAAATCCATTTCAAACAATTTAGAAGAAAAAGCGCAAAAATTGATAAAAAAAACACAAGAAGACTACGGTGCAGAACCGTTTTATTGGTCTCTTTATGTAAGAAAGTACTTTCTTTCTATTCCAGAGTATGAAGAAGCAGACTGGAATAAAAAGATATACCCAGATGCAGAAATCCATGTGGATTTCCAACTGAATATGATAGAGTTTGGAAAAATAATGAGTGATACAGATTTAGATGAAACGAGGGATTAAGTATGGTTGCTAATATAGTTTTATTTGGTGTTTCCCTATATGTAGCTTTTCATTGTTTTTCTTATTCCAAGAGGGTGAAGAAGGAGGGAAATCGGCCAGGGCAAGTTGTACTACTCCTTCTTTCCCTTATGGCAGTTGTTACCCCTTTCTTTATTATGAAATTATATTAATGATGCAAATGAAGAAATTTCTATGATAAAAGAAAACGATAAATGAATTTGTAGATTAGCCATTCCCTGGGAACGTCTTGAAATAAATATAACAGGTGAAAACAGATATGTCCTTTTATAATACAACCACCAAAATACTCGCTGATGAGATAATTTAAGAAAACATCCATAATATAGAACCTATAAGAAAAGGCATGTCCTAAAGTTTGGTTACATACCTTTTTCTAGTAAATTCGAAGCCTAGATACAAGTTGCTGTAGACCTCAGCTAGTATGGATAGCGCTTATGTAGAAGAAGATATCTCCTTCCTTTAAGTTCCTTCTTCCAAAAGACTAACGCATTGCCAATCTCTGTTTGCACTTTTATATAGTATCGACACAATTTATTGTTGTATAATATCGAATTAAAAATCTATATGTCAATTTCACAAAATTTAAATACTCTTCATAGAAAAACTAGGAGACCTGCCGTTTCAAAAAACCAAAAAGATACATGTAATGAATTAAAGACAATATGTGGAGGTGAATTTCTTTGTCTAGACCAATGAAACCGATTGTATGCCCACCAAAATATGTTGTTCATAATCGGTATACGCCAAGAGTGGTACCTTATATTCATCCTGTCGTCCATGTAAATCGAAATCACATTGTTAATATTCCACGACACATCGTAAGACCTGTCGTAAGAAATGAAGTAGTAGATCCTGGGTATCCTACGCAATGTCGAAATTGCTAAAATCTCACATTATAATATACAAAGAAAGGGAGCCAGATGGCTCCCTTTCTTATATTCCATTTTGTTAAATTTTAAACTGCCTTATTAGACTATTTAATTCTTCAGCTAATTTCGCTAGTTGCTCTGAGCTTAGAGAGACATCTTCCATTGAACTACTTGCCTGTTGGGCAGAAGCGGCTGTTTGTTCTACACCAGCAGCAGACTCTTCCGAGATGGAGGCAATTTCTTCAATGGTTGCATTCATTTCTTGGCTACCGGCTGATATGGTTGATAAATTATTTGTAATTGTATTAATATTTGAAACCATCCCTTTAACAGCCGTACTAATCTGATTGAAGGTATTGCCTGTAGTTTTTACCTGATCTGTGCCTTTCTCTACTTCTCTATACCCACTTTCTAGCGCTTCTGTCACAAAAGTGGACTCTGATTGAATATTCCTCACAATTTCAGTAATATCCGTTACAGATTCAGATACTTGTTCAGCTAACTTTCTTACTTCATCTGCAACAACAGCAAATCCTTTCCCATGTTCTCCTGCTCTTGCAGCTTCAATTGCAGCATTTAATGCTAATAGGTTGGTCTGTTCCGCAACATCTTGAATAACGGATACTAATTTAGATATCTCTTGTGATTGGGTATCTAGACCCTTCACCTTTATAACAGAGTCTTTTACGATTTGATCAATCGTCGTCATTTGTTGAATGGAATTTTCCATTAGGCTACTACCTTCATCTGTTAATACCAATACGTTATTAGATGCGTCCTGAACCTTTTCACCATTATTATTTGCCTCAACTACTTGAGTAACAAATTCACCCATTGTTGAAGAAAGATCACTTGCGCTATTTGCTTGCGTCTCAGATCCAGATGCAAGCTCTTGCATAGTCACTGCAATTTGTTCCGTACCAGATTTTACTTCAGTAGCAGACTGAGTAAGCTCTTCGCTTTGGCTACTTACCGTTTCTGAAACTTCAGCAACAGAATGGATTACTTTCCTCAAACTATCACTCATCGTATTAATGGACCTTGCCAATGTGCCAATCTCATCTTTACCGTCATACGTTATTGGTTCAACAGTAAGATCTCCATCCGCAATTTTGTTACTCACAGAAACAACTTCTTTTAGGTTCTTAGAAATGACACGACTCACTAATATAATGAATATTGCTCCTAGTATTACAGATGCCACCATAGAAACAATAAGAATTACAAAGGTTAACTCTTGACTATTCTTAGTATTTGTAATTGCCGTTTCACGTTGCTCATTTACTACTTCTCGTAATTCTGCAAGGATCTCCACAGTTGCAGACCTTAAATTACTAGCATCAAGAATCAATGAATCTACATTTTCTCCGGCATTTATTGTTGGAACAATTTTTTCTAAAAACAAATCATTCAAAGCTTTATCATTCTCGACAATTTGATCAAACAGTTTTAACTCTTCCTGTGAATCCATCTTACTTCTTACATCAGCTTCTAGCTTATTAAAGTTTTCTTGACGAATTTTATATTCTTCTATGATAGATTCTCTCTGATTTATAGAATACTCCATTACACGAATACTTTTGGATCTCGTTAATGAACCCATCTCCGTTATCTTAATTGCTCTATCTCCTCTTCGTTCTAGAGCTTCAACATTATCACCAATATTGCCAACTAAGTTTGTCACAATAAAAGTTGAAATTCCAAATAATATAAAGACAATAGATAAAATAAGACCATACTTCCATCCGATAGTTAAGTTTTTAAAGCGTAGCTTTTTCAACATGATAATCCCCCAAGTCATCACAAGATGTATATTTATATATGTAAAAATACCTAATACAAAGTCCTTATTTTTTGACTCATATGGTATTTATTTTTACGGTGTACTTTGACAAATTTCAACAAATTTTTATCCTATTATCATTATCGGTTTCTAATGTATATTTAAGAAGTCTTTTTAAAAAGTTATTCAGAAAAAGATAAGCGGGATTTTTAACTACATGTTGAATTTACATAAAAAAGGGCAAGAGGATGCCTTAGCTGCAACCCCTTGCTACTTATTGTTATAACCTTTATAACCCTATCAGGATTCGAATCTGCGACGCATGGCTATGAGACTCATTTTTTCTTTTTCCACTTTTTTCTAGAAGTCCATTACTATTTTGCTTTCTAGTTCATAAACGCTTAACTTAATTTTCTTCTCATAAACAGGAATAATTCTATTACGGAAAAAATGATGACAACAGAGAATGTAAATAAAAAAACTTTAACCTCTCCACCAAAAAAGTCATATAAACTCCATCCTATAAATAAAGAAATAATAATGAAACTGTACCTCTTTCCCCTCTTTCTAAAATCCATCATTTACATCTCTCCTTTTAAAAACTTATATCATTAAACGCCTATTGCCTATTAGAATCAACGGAATGAATAAACAAAAAAGCAAGGGGAAAAAACAACCACCTTGCCACTATTGATTTACCATTTATGGCCCTAGCAGGATTCGAACCTGCGACGCATGGTTTAGGAAACCAACGCTCTATCCCCTGAGCTATAGGGCCTATTTTCAAGCACTTCCTATTATACAAAAATGGCCCTTGAATGCAACTGATGCATATGCATAATTTGTAAATCCTTTTTACTTAAGAATTCTATCCGTAGGATATGTGATATGATAAAATAAAGTTTATCTGTCACATTTTATCGAATAAGTTTGTAGCGAATAGGGGGAGAAGAAATGGGACAACTTCCTTTTATTGCGGTTGAAGGCCCAATAGGAGTGGGAAAAACATCACTAGCAAATAAATTATCCTCTCATTTTCAATTTCACTTATTAAAAGAAATTGTCGAGGAAAATCCCTTTCTAGGTAAATTTTATGATGATATCGAAGAGTGGAGCTTTCAAACGGAAATGTTCTTCCTTTGTAATAGATATAAGCAATTAGAGGATATCGAAAGTAATTATTTATCAAAGGGGAAACCCGTTATTGCGGATTACCACATTGCAAAAAACATGATTTTTGCAAGACGTACGCTTAATGAAAAGCATCTTGCAAAATATGAGAATATCTTCAACATCTTAACGGAAGATATGCCAAAACCAAATATGGTTATTTACCTGGATGCAAGCTTAGAAACCCTTTTAGAGCGAATTCAAATGCGAGGTCGAGATGTTGAGCAGAATATTCAAGCATCTTACTTACAGCAATTATCTCTGGATTACAATCACTTTATGAATCATTTTGAAACGGAAAACTCTGACATTCCTGTTGTGCGCTTAAATGGGGATCAACTAGATTTTGTAAAGAACCAAGGTGATTTAGATCATATCATAAGCCTCATCCAAGACCATCTAAAAAAAGGAGAAGTAGTCCAATGAATAAACGGGAACGATATAATATCCCTCACGATAGTATCATTACCATCGCTGGAACCGTTGGAGTTGGAAAATCCACACTGACTAATTCCTTAGCAAACGCGCTTAACTTTAAAACATCATTTGAAAAAGTAGATACAAACCCGTACCTAGACAAGTTTTATGCGGATTTTGAACGTTGGAGCTTTCACTTACAAATCTACTTCCTAGCCGAGCGTTTTAAAGAGCAAAAGAGAATGTTCGAATACGGTGGTGGCTTTATCCAAGATCGCTCTATTTATGAGGATACTGGTATCTTTGCAAAAATGCATTATGAAAAAGGTACGATGAATGCAGTAGACTATGAGACATACACGAGTCTATTTGAAGCAATGGTAATGACACCATATTTTCCACATCCAGATCTGCTCATCTACTTAGAAGGGTCCTTTGACGATATTATCGGGCGAATTCGAGAAAGAGGTCGTCCAATGGAGCAACAAACGCCATTAAGTTATTGGGAAGAGATGTTTCATCGTTATGATAACTGGATTAATAGCTTTAATGCCTGCCCAGTACTTCGGTTAAACATCGCAGATTACGATCTTGTCCATGATGAAACCTCCATTGATTATATTCTGGAGAAAGTCGGGCACTTTATTCAACAGTCCCGTAAATGGAAATCTGGACAATTAACTTAAATTAGGAAAGGAGCGAATAGCTAATAACTATTTGCTCCTTTTCACTTGGGATAATCAATTTAAAGGTGTCTCCTCAAATAACCGCCCTAGTTCTTTAGAACGCTCAGTAGCTCGTTTGACACATGCTTGTAGTGCTTCTTGATACCGATACTGATCAAGCGTTTCTAATCCAGCTTGTGTCGTTCCACCAGGGCTAGTAATCTTTTGGCGTAGCACAGCAGGTTTCTCTTCGGTTTGTTTTAGCATTTCTGCAGCACCCATCAATGTTTGTATAATTAAGTCCTTTGCTGTATCCGAATCAATTCCTTCCTCTAATGCTGCCTGTTCCATGGCCTCTACTAAATAATAGATATAAGCTGGTCCGCTTCCAGATAGGCCTGTAATCGCATGGAGGCTATTCTCTTCTACAATAGTCGTCGTCCCAATCGTTTGGAAAAGTTGATTTGCTTTTTCTACATCTTGCTCGGTTGCATAGGTACCGGCGGCGATAGCTGTAGCAGAGAAACCAATCATCGCAGATGTATTAGGCATCGCTCGTACAACGGAAACCTTTTTGGCTATCAAATCCTCCATAAAGGATGTAGCTACTCCTGCAAGAACAGAGATAACAAGTTGGTTTTCCTGAATATATTCTTTTACTTCACTCAAAGCTTCCTTAGCATCCTTAGGCTTCATAGATAAAACAATGATATCAGCATCCTTAATCGCTTCTCTTTTAACCGGAGTGTTCCTCACCCCATATTTATCACCTAAAAATGCAAGTCGTTCTCGATTTTCTCTGTTTGTAACAATGATTTGGTTTGACTTTACAAAGCCCTGTGCAATCATCCCCGATATGATGGCTTCTGCCATCGATCCTGCTCCGATAAATGCAATACGCTGACTCACTTTTATCCTCCTCTCTTGTCATCTATTCCAATTTAAAAACCCCACCCCGTCCTTATAAAAAGGACGGAATGAGGCTTATCCCGCGGTACCACCTTGATTGACATTGCCTTTCTCACAAAAGATCAATGTCCTCTTCATCCGATAACGTTCGGTTAACGGTCAAGTTTTCTTGACGGCTCCCTGGTAGGTTTCCATAACAACAACATGAGAAATCTTTCAGCCGGTGGATTTCACTCTCTACCATTTGTTTATTATTTAATGGCCAGTTCTTCGCCTATATTCATCTAATTATTTTTTAGTATTATGCCTTCATTTATACTGTATGTCAAGTGTTTTTCGAATATTCTCACTTATTTTAACTAAAATTAGGCATAAAAAAATCGCTACCGAGGTAACGATTTTTTTATCTATAATCTCCAAATTATATGCGCTTTTAATGGCGGAGGAGGAGGGATTCGAACCCCCGCGAGCCGTGAAGCCCCTGTCGGTTTTCAAGACCGATCCCTTCAGCCGGACTTGGGTACTCCTCCGTGCGACAAAATTTAATATATCATCTTTCTATTAGTGTGTCAAATAAAAATAGAAATTATTTATACTAAATAAATGAGTCCCATATAAATGTATTATTCCTTAAATTTTGCCTTTAGCACATATACAATATCATATTCTTTTAATACATCCAAATGACTTTCCATATCTTCATAAAATTCCTGTGGGATAGAAGTCATTCCTTGATCATCTGTCAAACAAATCGTCGCCAGAACTAACTCCTCATCAGCTAGCGATATACTGCTAACACTATGTATCATACTAGATTTATTTTCTAATTTCACTTTTGAAATCATGTCAGTATTATGAGAGGACGATGTACTACCTTCACTATGAATTCCTATTTCAAAAATGATCTCATTTGATTCCAAAGGCGGTTCTGAAGTTGTGAATATAATAGATCCTTTCCTTTCTATATCAGTGGTTAACGGACCTATGTTCGTTTTGACTTCTTTCCCTGATACAAATTTTTCTACCCATACCGATGCCTGTGAATAAGAATCATCTACTTTAAAGTCAAAGACATTTGCATAGGAAGTAGTGGTTGCCAAAATGGCCATTTCCCTATCTGTGAGATTTACACTTTTTACCCAATTAGTTTTTCCCGAATCATTCTTAGATTCTACCTGTTTTTTATCTGAATCGTTACATGCAGTCAAAGCAAAACAAGTGAAGAACAAAAAACTTATAAAAAGCAGCCTCTTCATCATTCCACCTCCTTTTCGAATCCTAACCAGATAATAGTGTACCATACTATGGTTCAATACCAATAAAAAACCAGATTACATGTACATGAATCTGGTTTTTTTATACTTTTTATTTGATTACTTCTTTTCCACCCATATACGGACGAAGGACCTCTGGAACGATAATAGAACCATCTTCTTGTTGATAATTCTCTAAGATTGCAGAAACCGTTCTTCCGATTGCTAATCCAGATCCGTTTAATGTATGAACGAATTCTGGCTTTCCTTTTTCTTCTCTTCGGAAGCGGATGCCAGCACGTCTCGCTTGGAAGCTTTCAAAGTTAGAGCAAGAAGAAATTTCACGATACGTATTATAGCTTGGTAACCAAACTTCAATATCGTATTTTTTGGCTGCTGTAAAGCCTAAATCAGCTGTACACATGCTCATTACTCGATATGGTAGCTTTAGCAGCTGTAGAACCTTTTCTGCATGCCCCGTTAGTTCTTCTAATACGGCATATGAGTCTTCTGGTTTGACAAATTGAACAAGCTCTACTTTATTAAATTGATGCTGACGGATAAGTCCACGTGTGTCACGTCCAGCAGATCCTGCTTCAGAACGGAAATTAGCGCTATACGCTACAAATTTTTGTGGGAGTTGATCCACATGTAAAATCTCATCTCTATAATAGTTCGTTACAGGTACTTCTGCAGTTGGTATTAAGAAATAATCCCATTCCTCAATTCTAAAAGCATCCTCTTCAAACTTTGGCAATTGACCTGTACCTGTCATACTCGTACGATTTACCAATTGCGGAGGTAACATTTCTTGATAGCCATGCTGATCCGCATGCAAGTCCATCATAAAATTGATTAAGGCTCTCTCTAATCGTGCTCCTAACCCTTTGTAATAGACAAACCGACTTCCAGTTACTTTCGCAGCTCTTTCAAAGTCAAGGATATCTAATTCTGTTGCTAAATCCCAGTGTGGCTTAGCTTCATACCCTAAATCAGGAGTCTCTCCCCATGTACGAACCACCACATTGTCGTCCTCACTATCACCCATTGGGACACTCTCATGAGGAATATTTGGAATAGAAAGAAGCAGCTGTTCTAATTGTTCTTCTACTTCCTTCAAGTCTGTATCCAACGTTTTAATCTTATCGCCTACTTCACGCATTTCTACAATAAGAGCGTCTGCATCTTTCTTTTCTTTCTTTAAGACAGAAATTTCTTTAGAAACTTCATTTCTCTTTGCTTTTAATTCCTCTGTTTCAGCAATTAACTGTCTTCTTTTTTCATCTAATTCTCCGAACTTCCCTAAGTCGGTTAAATCCTCTCCACGCATAGAAAGCTTTTCTTTTATTTCCGCAAAATTTTCTCGTACATATTTTAAATCCAACATACTTTTTCCTCCTTCTACTTAAAGAGCGATATAAAAACAAAAACTCTCATCCCTAAGAAACATAGGGACGAGAGTTTTTATTCCCGCGATACCACCCTGATTGAAGACAACATAAGTCTTCCGGCTCACTTCACAATAACGGTGTTAACCGGGCATAGTTTTTCTATGCCTGATCAAGGATGGATTCACAAGCTATTCTCATCGATTCACACCAACCATCGACTCTCTTAAGAGAACGCACAAGTTACTAGTTCCTATCTAATCAATTCCTCGCTCATTAATTTGAATATAGAATACCAAATCTTAAGAAACGATTGCAAGTACCCTTACGATCTTTCTTTTACCATTTTAACAAAATGTCCTGTTACACGATGGTCATCCGTCAATTCCGGATGGAATGCACTACATAAGTAATGATCCTGTTGTGCCGCAACAATATTCCCATTGAATGTTGCTAGCACCTCTACTTGATCTCCAACTTCTAGCACATAAGGTGCACGGATAAAGACAGCATCAAAATCTTCTGCAATTCCTTTAATCGGTAGCTTGGTTTCAAAACTCTCTTTTTGACGGCCAAATGCGTTACGCTCGACCTTCATATCCATCAGTTCCAAGTGTGCAAATTCTTGGCCATTAATCTCTTTTGCTAATAGAATCATTCCTGCACATGTACCGAAGATTGGCTTTCCTGATTGACCGAATGCCTTTAAAGGCTCTAAAAAATCATACTTATCGATTAACCTTCTCATTGCCGTACTTTCTCCACCAGGAAGAATTAGCCCATCAATATCTTCTAATTGCTCTTTTCTTTTGATTATTAGACCCTCGGCACCTGAAGCCTCAATCGAGTGAATATGCTCTCGAACAGCGCCTTGCAGTCCCAGTACACCAATTTTTGTCATGATTGTATTCCCCTTTGTTGCTGGAGTGATCTCTCTTTATCTTTTACCAGCCACGATCTTGCATACGTTGTTCCGGAGTTAAACTGCTGATTTCAATCCCTTTCATCGCAGTTCCCAACCCTTTAGAAAGCTTTCCAATCAATTCATAATCTTCGTAATGAGTCGTTGCTTCTACAATAGCTTTTGCAAATTTTTCAGGGTTATCGGACTTAAAAATACCTGATCCAACGAAAACACCATCAGCACCAAGCTGCATCATTAGCGCTGCGTCTGCTGGAGTTGCTACTCCACCTGCTGCGAAGTTTACAACTGGCAATTTTCCGTTTTCTTTAATATCTAATAAAACATGGTATGGTGCGCCTAAATTTTTCGCAAATGTCATGATTTCATCTTCAGTCATGCCTACAAGTCGACGGATTTGAGCTTGTACTTCACGCATGTGACGAACCGCTTCTACAATATTCCCTGTTCCTGGCTCCCCTTTTGTACGAAGCATAGATGCTCCTTCACCGATACGACGAGCTGCTTCTCCAAGGTCACGACATCCACAAACAAATGGAACCGTGTAATCACGTTTGTTTAAGTGAAACACTTCATCTGCTGGTGTTAATACTTCACTCTCATCAATATAATCAACACCCATTGCTTCTAGTACACGAGCTTCTACGATATGACCAATACGTGCTTTTGCCATAACAGGAATGGAAACAGCATTCATAACCTCTTCTACGATAGTAGGATCCGCCATTCTTGCTACTCCACCTGCTGCACGAATATCAGAAGGAACACGCTCTAGAGCCATTACTGCTACTGCTCCAGCTTCTTCTGCAATTTTCGCTTGTTCTGCATTGACAACGTCCATAATAACGCCGCCTTTTTGCATTTCCGCCATTCCACGTTTTACACGATCTGTACCTAGGTTAGACATCTGATAATACCTCCATTTTTCTCTATGATAACTGCCTGTTCCTTACTAGAAAATCGAGGCAAGTTTAAATCTAAGCTATATTGTATCGTAAATTGGAAAAATACCCAACTATTTAGGTATGAATTCCGATATGTGATACATATTTAAGGTCCGTTTAGAACCAGCCCTTCACTGTATCTGCAATTCCAGAGAATAAGTTAGAGAAGAAATCTCCGATAGCCCCCATCGTTAGCATAAACCAATTTGCTTTTTCTACCGTAGCTGTGGCAACAAGATCAACCGTTTGGGTCTTTTCTTTCCCTAACACATAACCATAATCATTATCACCTGTGTAGGTAACTTCCATTGTTCCAACCTTATCGCCCTTTTTAACAGGAGCTACAAGCTCTCCATCCTCTGATAATTTGTCTTTATCAAGGTGATAGGTTACTTCATAGGCTTTTTCTTCCCCGTTTTTAATAGTAGTAACAACAGGACTAGCAGATGCAATCTCTACTTGATCCTCTTTTCCTTTTACAACAGGAATAACAGATTCATCTTTAACCTGATAGCCTGCTGGATATAACTCTTGATTTGCAAACGTATTAAAACCGTATTCTAATAATTTTTTCGTTTCCACAAATCGTGCCGATTTACTAGAGGTTTTCATGACTACAGAGATTAATCTACGCCCATCTCGTTCTGCAGTTCCAGTGAAACAATACCCCGCTTCATCGGTCCATCCTGTTTTTAATCCATCTACCCCTTCCATATAGAACTGTTTAAAGTTCGTATCTTCCCATGGAAGCATCCAATTTAAGTTTTGTAATTCTCTACCATCCAATTCTGATCTCATTGTACTAGAAATTTCCAACGCCTCTGGATATTCATTCACAATATGGTACGCAATAAGAGCTGCTGACTTAGCAGACAATAAATCCTGTCCTTTTGGATCCGTTCCTTCTGGATAGTTTTCTCCTAAATCCTCATTAGAAAGACCTGTAGCATTCACAAATTGAAAATCTGTTAAGCCCCATTCCTTTGCTTTTGCATTCATCATTTTTACAAACTCGCCCTCAGAACCTGCAATTAGTTCTGCTAGAGCGATAGTAGTCGCATTATCTGAAATAATAGCCATTCCTTCATAAAGTTGACGAACGGTATAATCTTTACTTTGGGTTAAACCTATACCTGAAAACTCTGCATTTGCAGAGATAGAATATGCATAATCGCTAATTTGGGTTGTCGTTTCCCAACTAATTTTTCCTTTATCAATAGCCTCTAATACTAAGTACTCTGACATCATTTTAGTCATACTTGCTGGAGGCAACTTAATATCCGGTTGCTTAGCATATAAAATCTTTCCTGTTTGTGCATCAATTAATATTGCAGATTCAGCTTGTACATCAAAACTATCTGCACTTGTGACTGTTGGACTAACACTGAACGTTGTTAAAGTAAGAAGCACCGCCATGATAGAAATCAATGATGCCTGAAAAATACGTTTCAACTTTCTCTACCTCCACCAATTTAGTTTACATCTAGGCTATTTTATCATACGAAATAGGAAAGGGAAACTTCCTTTTGTAGGGGGGTTACTAGGATTTTTTCCTAATTTCTTATCTCTAAGAAGATAAGTTCCAATCTATTTTTTCTACTCCTTCTTTTACTAGAAGATCATTTATTTTTGAAAAAGGTTTACTCCCAAAAAAACCTCGTCTAGCTGATAGGGGACTTGGATGAGGAGCAACCAGAATATGATGATGCTGCGCATGAATGAGTTTTTGTTTGTCTTGTGCATGTTTACCCCACAATAGAAAAATAACGGGCTCTGACCGGTTATTTAAGACTTCAATTATTCGATTTGTAAAGGTCTCCCATCCTTTTTTTTGATGCGAGTTTGGTTGTCCATCCCGAACGGTTAGGACTGTATTTAACAGAAGAACCCCTTGCTTTGCCCACTTTACCAAATAACCATCTTTAGGAACTGGAACATTCAAATCATTCTGTAATTCCTTATACATATTTCGTAAAGACGGTGGAATTTTCTGTCCAGGTTGTACGGAAAAACTTAGACCATGTGCTTGATTTGGTCCGTGATAGGGGTCCTGTCCTAATATACATACTTTACAATCCGATAGACTTGTTAAACGTAAGGCATTAAAAACCTGCTCTTTTTTGGGATAAATTATATGCTGTTCATATTCTTGCCGTAAAAACTGCTGTAGGGATTTAAAGTAGTCTTTTTCCATTTCTTCTTGCATGATTGGTTTCCAATCGTTATCCGGTAACACGAACAAATCAATCTCACCTTTCTTACATAACTTTTTTTCTAGCAATCCAAAAAAAAGAGACAAACATATAAAACTTTAACAAAAACCGAACCTTTATTCGTGATTCTTTCAACAATTCGAATAAAGGTTCGGTTATTTCTCCTTCTTACTTGAGAACTGCTAGTTCGACGCTACGGAAAGCGGAGCATTCTGTAGGAGCATCTCATGTGCATTATTCGGTTCAAGAGCAGTAATTTTGGTTTTATCCCCGTTTCATCTAAATTAATGGACGTTATACCGAATAGTTCGGTGATTCTTTTGTAATCTGGATATCATGAGGGTGGCTTTCTCGCAGACCAGCACCTGTCATTCGTATAAACTGGGCATCGTTACGAAGATTTTCTAAATCTTTTGCTCCGCAATATCCCATACCAGAACGAAGTCCGCCTAAAAGTTGGTGGACCGTATCCGATAAAGGACCTTTGTACGCGACACGTCCTTCGATGCCTTCTGGAACTAATTTTTTCGCTTCTTCCGTGTCTTGGAAATAACGATCCTTGGAACCAGACTTCATAGCACCTACAGAGCCCATGCCACGATATACTTTATATCTTCTTCCTTGGAAAATTTCAGTTTCTCCAGGACTTTCCGTAACTCCTGCAAATAAACTTCCTAGCATTACGGCATGTGCACCTGCTGCTAAGGCTTTTGCGATGTCACCAGAATACTTAATTCCACCATCCGCAATAATTGGGACACCATGCTTATCCGCTTCACGAGCACAATCATAAACCGCTGTAATCTGTGGAACCCCTACCCCAGCTACAACGCGTGTTGTACAGATGGAGCCTGGGCCAATTCCTACTTTTATAATATTTGCACCTGCGTCAATCAACTCTTTTGTTGCCTCTGCTGTCGCAACGTTTCCTGCAATAATATCAATATCTGGATATTGCTTCCGTACTTCTTTCACAGAGTTAATAACTCCCTGTGAATGACCGTGTGCGGTATCAATAACTAATACGTCCACACCTGCTTCTACTAGCTTTTCAATTCGTTTCATTGCATCAGCTGTAACCCCGACTGCTGCACCTACTAATAGCCTTCCTTGAGCATCTTTCGCAGAATTCGGAAACTCAATTACTTTTTCGATATCTTTAATAGTGATAAGTCCTTTTAGTACCCCTTGTTCATTTACTAATGGTAGTTTTTCTATCTTATACTTTTGTAGGATTTCACCAGCGTCTTCTAAGGTGGTTCCGACTGGTGCTGTCACTAGGTTTTCACTTGTCATTACTTCGGAAATCTTGATGGAATAGTCTTGAATAAAACGTAAGTCACGATTTGTAATAATTCCAACTAATACTTGTTCTTCCTCGTTATTTACGATTGGAACACCAGAAATTCGAAATTTCCCCATTAAGTGCTCTGCATCGAATACTTGATTATCTGGTGTTAAATAGAACGGATTTGTAATAACACCGCTCTCTGATCGTTTAACACGATCAACATGCTCCGCTTGCTCTTCTATCGACATATTTTTATGAATGACTCCGATACCGCCCTGTCTTGCCATCGCAATTGCAAGCTCTGCCTCTGTCACCGTATCCATACCGGCACTTATAAGTGGCATATTCAAGTTTAGTCTTGGTGATAAGCTAGTCTTAATGGATACATCTCTAGGAAGTACCTCCGATTTAGCTGGAACTAAAAGTACATCATCAAACGTTAACCCTTCCTTTGCAAATTTGTCCTCCCTCATGATTCTCCTCCTTATTTGGTTTAAAAAAGTTGGTTAAGATAAGAATAGAAAAACAACCATAAAAGTGCTCTATCGATACTTATTGTTATTTACAATACTTCAATCAATTTTCTTTTTCAACCATTTTCTATTACATGAAAGAATACAGAATTATTTGACTATATGACTAGTAATTTTTAACCGTTTCCGTCGGTGGGAAAGGAGTATTATGTCACTTTCAACGATTAAGCAGTTTATTGATTATTTACAATCTGCAAGCACAGCCCAGCAATTTTTACAGCAAACCTATGAAAAACAAAACATGGACGAAGCAGATACATATAGTTATCAAAACAGCTATCGTTTTTTATATTACTTAGAGCATGGACACACGTTCTATCAAACAGCTGCACAATCTCCTATGACCGTGCAGCCTATATTATTATTTTATGGCATGGTTCATCTCATCAAAGCCTGCTTATTAACACAAAGGCCCACTTATCCTGAGAATACAACTGTTTTAGCACATGGTGTATCGACACGGAAGAGAAAAAAACAAGACTATTCTTTCTTACAGGATGAAGTGAAGGTTCAACAAAAAGGGCTGTTTCCTTACTTTTCTCAATACTTATTTGATGTGGATCATGTCAACATGGAGAAAAGAAATATGGAACAACTGCTTGCTTCGATTCCAGAAATGACGGAAATGTTTTATTTCTTACGAAAAAATCCTTCGCTTATAGACATTGGTGAAGGAAAAAGGGGTGTTTATATATTTCCAGAAGAAGTGTTAGATCAATACCATCTTACTGAGAATGCATTTTTGTCGAGGTTAAAAAAAGATATAGGAGAGGTCAGTTTAGAAAAAAGGGGAGGTGAATTTTTAATTTCTTTGGAAAAGCCTATATCTAGCCTTTCTAAGGGACCATTTCTATTCCATCAAATAAAATCCACCTATTTTTTTCCAGCAAAACGGCATTATTATCACACGTATGACGAAGTGATGATACATTATTTGTTGTTGTATAACCTGAGTATGATTTGTCGGTATGAAACAGAATGGTGGGGAGACCTCATTCATACGAAAGCAAACGAAGACTATCCATTTATCAAACAATTTTTAGCTATTACCACAGTCAAAGTTCCATTTCTATTAGGAGAGTTTTTATTTAAGCAAAAATAAATAGGACGGGTCTCCATTCTGTGACCCGTCCTATTGCTTGATAAATAAATTAAGCTATAATGTCCTGAATATAAAGATTCATATCTGTTCTGAGTGTGATAATTTTCCCATTATCCAGTTTTACCATGGGACGAGTAGGAGCTTTATCCTCTATGAAGACAATTTCTCCTTCTTGCTCGTTAGAAAGCCTTACTCTCGTTCCAATGGAAAAACTAGTTAAACTCTTCACTAGGGCTTGAAGTGCTTCATGATCTAGTTTACCAAATTGCTCTCTTTCCATTCGTTCAATCACTAAGAAAGGTGATTGTTTAGCCTGGTGAGCACGTTCAGAAGTCATCGCGTGGTACATATCACATACTGCAATAATCGTTGCATACGGATGAATTTTAGCTTTCTTTACTTTTAAGGGATAACCTGAACCGTCTAAACGTTCATGATGTTGTAATACTGCAAGCTTAACCCCTTTAGATAAAGAAGGAATGTTTTCCACCATCCGATAGGAGAATGTAGGATGATTCCGCATCTCTTTTAAATCTTTATCCGTAAATTTCCCTTGTTTTCCTATTAAGTCCTCATCTACTCTAGCCATTCCAGAGTCAGCCAAAAACCCTGCAATCCCTACTTGAATCCACTCTTTCTGATAGCCCATTTGTCTGGATAAATATGCGGATAATATTCCAGTTGCGACAGCATGATGATAGAAATAATCCTTTGAATTAGAATACTGATGAATATCGTATAGCTGATCATGTACCTCCTCTATTTTTTCAAACAGAGGTAAAACAAATTTTCGTAGTTTATTAATATCAATACTTTGACTACTTTGCCATCCTTCAAATAACTTCTTGAATTCCTGTACGGAATGAAAGTATAGCTCTTCAAACGTTTCCGGCTCTTCCACTGTTTCTGTTTTTACTTGAACAGGTTCTTCTGGTAGTACTTCTTTTGGAATAAAAGGTGCACCATACGATAACCGAGATGAAACCTCTACTTTTTCCACTAAAAACTTCATCAGAAATTCAATCGTTTGTTCATCAAGAGTCGTATTCTTAGGAACAATCGGGCGGTTGGTTTTACCCATAACATCTGTAACAACTATACAACCCGGAACTAATTGAGATGGATGAACTTGCATATTCTTTCTCCCCTTCAGTGTTTTCCCCTTCAACCTGTTAGCATCAAATCACCTATTTTAAAAAGCCCCTGCTTGATTCAGCAGGGGGATAGCAGCTAAAATCAGAAGTTCACTTATTCTTCTGTTTGTACTTCCTCTTCATTTTCTATCTCTTCATCATCCGTATCAATTCTTGCAACAGTTGCTACTTTTTCCTCTTCTTGTAGACGAATAAGGCGTACACCTTGTGTATTTCTCCCTGTTACCGAAATACTTTCTACTGGCATACGAATGAGGACACCAGAAACGGTAATAATCATTACATCTTCTTCCCCTGTAACTGCTTTTACTGCAACTATTTTACCTGTTTTATCTGTAATATTGGAAGTGAAGATACCTTTCCCACCGCGATTCGTAATTCGGTACTCTGAAGCTGGGGTTCTCTTTCCATATCCATTTTCTGTGACGTTCAATACTTGTAAGCCCTCTTCAATAATTTCCATCGACACAACCATGTCATCGCCACGTAAAGATATCCCTTTGACACCAGCAGCGGTTCGACCCATGGAACGAATTTGATCTTCAGGGAATCGAATGAGGTAACCATTTTGAGTCCCTATCATAATGTGCTTCGATCCATCGGTTAGTTTTACAGAGATTAATTCGTCTTCTTCTCGAAGGTTTAAAGCAATGAGTCCACCTTTTCGAATATTTGCAAATTGGCTTAAGGCTGTTCGTTTGGAAATACCTTGTTTTGTCGTAAAGAATAAGAACCAATCATCTACGAATTCTTCAACGGTAATTACGGCATTAATCCATTCATCTTTCTCAATTTCTAACAGATTAATTATCGGAATCCCTTTTGCTGTTCGTCCAAACTCGGGAACCTCATATCCTTTTGCACGGTAGACTTTTCCTTTGTTCGTAAAGAAAAGAATCGTATCGTGTGTAGAAGCTGAAACGAGATGTTCCACAAAATCATCTTCATTCGTTCCCATTCCTTGGACACCTCGTCCACCACGGCGTTGTGCTCGATAAGTAGAAGAAGGTAGTCGCTTCACATAGCCTTTATGAGTGAGCGTAATCACGATATTTTCTTCTGGAATTAAGTCTTCATCCTCAATAAAGTCCGTTCCACCAATTAAGATTTCCGTTCTGCGATCATCACCAAAACGATCACGAATTTCTGTCAGCTCTTCTCGAATGATTTCTAATACTTTTTCTTCATCTGCTAAGATTGCCTTTAATTCCTCAATTAGTTTAACTAACTCTTTATATTCTTCTTCAATTTTTTCACGTTCTAATCCAGTTAAACGTTGTAAACGCATATCTAGAATAGCTTGTGCTTGCTTTTCACTAAGTTCAAACTTTGTCATCAATCCTTCACGAGCAATATCCGTTGTTTGGGACTGACGAATGAGAGCAATTACTTCATCTAAATGATCTAAAGCAATACGTAAACCTTCTAAAATATGTGCTCTTGCTTCTGCTTTCTTTAATTCATATTCCGTACGACGACGGATTACAACTTTTTGATGCTCTAAATAGTAATGGAGTGCTTGCTTCAAGTTTAATACTTTTGGCTGTCCATCTACTAGTGCCAGCATATTAATTCCAAATGAAGATTGTAAGGCTGTAAGCTTGTACAGATTGTTCAAAATAACATTCGGATTCGCATCACGACGTAGCTCAATGACAACACGCATTCCATTACGGTCCGATTCATCTCGAAGATCCGTAATTCCATCAATTTTTTTATCACGGGCAAGCTCTGCGATTTTTTCTACAAGCTTTGCTTTGTTTACTTGATAAGGTAGTTCAGTTACCAGAATTGTAGATTTCCCATTCGCATGCTCTACAATTTCTGTTTTCGCACGAATCGTAATAGAACCTCTTCCCGTTTCAAATGCTTTTCTTATTCCACTTCTACCTAGAATTTGACCAGCTGTAGGAAAATCAGGTCCATAAATATAGCTTTCCATTAATTCATCAATCGTTATATCTGGATCCTTACTAATGGCCAGAACTGCATCAATCGTTTCTCTTAGGTTATGTGGTGGTATATTGGTTGCCATCCCAACCGCAATCCCGGATGCTCCGTTTACTAGTAGGTTAGGAAAACGAGACGGGAGGACAACTGGTTCTCTTTCTGAACCATCATAGTTATCTCGATAATCAATCGTATCTTTGTTGATGTCTCGGAGTAATTCCATCGATATTTTGGACATCTTTGCTTCCGTGTAACGCATCGCAGCAGCTGGGTCTCCATCTACCGAACCAAAGTTACCATGTCCATCTACTAGCATGTATCGATAGCTGAAATCCTGTGCCATACGGACCATCGCTTCATAAACAGCTGAGTCCCCGTGTGGGTGATACTTACCAATAACATCCCCTACGATACGTGCTGACTTTTTATACGCCTTGTCCGCATGCATTCCTAAATCATTCATCGCATAAAGAATTCGACGATGAACAGGTTTAAGTCCATCACGAACATCTGGAAGAGCACGGGAGACAATAACGCTCATCGCGTAGTCAAGGAAGGACGTTCTCATCTCTTGACCGATATTAATTTCTTGAACTTGTGGGCGATTTTGGTCGACCATACGATTACCTCCTATTGAGTGAGGAAGAGAAAAACGAATGAAGCATATAGCGAAGCTAAACCTAGCTATATGCAGCTACCTCTATATCACATTTTTCATTATTTTTTTCTAATATTAAACATCTAAGTTTTTCACATATTGGGCATTGTCCTGAATAAAGTTTCTTCTTGGTTCAACTTTATCTCCCATTAGCATGTCAAAAATCTGATCGGCATCCATCGCGTCTTCTAAACCAACTTGTAATAATGTTCTAGATTCCGGATCCATTGTTGTTTCCCATAATTGGGTTGCATTCATTTCTCCAAGACCTTTGTAACGTTGCAAGCCTGGTTTGGGCGCTTTCGGAATTTCATTCAACACTTTCTCAAGCTCTTTATCGTTATAGGCATAATATACAGCCTTCCCTTGCTGAACCTTATAAAGAGGGGGCTGGGCAATATATACATAGCCATGCTCCAACAATGGACGCATAAACCGATAGAAGAAGGTAAGTAATAATGTTCGAATATGTGCACCATCGACGTCGGCATCTGTCATAATCACAATCTTATGATAACGAGCTTTACTAATATCAAAATCTTCGCCTATTCCTGTTCCAAGTGCAGTAATGATAGTTCGAATCTCATTGTTAGATAAGATTTTATCCAATCTCGCTTTTTCTACGTTTAGTATTTTTCCTCGTAGAGGTAAGATTGCTTGGAAATGGCGGTCACGTCCTTGTTTGGCAGATCCACCCGCAGAGTCACCCTCTACGATATACAATTCACTAATAGATGCGTCTCTTGATGAGCAATCCGCTAATTTACCTGGCAAACTGGAAACCTCTAAAGCACCTTTACGACGAGTTAGTTCTCTTGCTTTTTTCGCCGCAATACGCGCTCTTGATGCCATTAACCCTTTCTCTACAACAATTCTTGCTGTATCTGGGTTTTCAAATAAGAATTTTGAGAAAAGCTCACTAAAAGCAGAATCCGTAATCGTTCGGGCTTCACTATTCCCAAGCTTTGTTTTGGTTTGTCCTTCAAACTGTGGATCTGGATGCTTAATGGAAATAATTGCCGTTAAGCCTTCTCGTACATCGTCTCCAGTTAAGTTAGGATCATTTTCTTTGAATAAATTATTTTTTCTTGCATAGTCATTTATGACACGAGTTAATCCCGTTTTGAAGCCAAATTCATGCGTTCCACCTTCATAGGTGTGAATATTATTGGCAAACGAGTATATATTACTAGCAAATCCGTCATTATATTGGAGGGATACTTCTACGTTAATCCCATCTTCTTCTTTTTCAGCATAAAACGGTTCATGTAGTACTTCTCTTGCGCGGTTTAAATGTTCTACATACGATTTTATTCCACCTTCATAATAGAACTTCTGTGGTTCTGAATCTGTCCGTTTATCCTCAATAGAGATGGCTAATCCTTTGTTTAAAAATGCTAGCTCTCTTAAACGGTTTGCTAACGTTTCAAAGTTGTACGTTCTTGTTTCCGTAAAGATTTCGGGATCAGGAGTAAAATGAGTTCTAGTACCGGTTATTTCTGTTTCTCCTATCACTTTTAAATCTTCATCTGGAATCCCGCGTGAAAAACTTTGGTAATGAATCTTGCCGTCACGATGAACAAATACTTCTAATTTTGTAGAGAGGGCGTTTACGACAGATGCTCCTACACCGTGCAATCCACCGGAGACTTTATACCCGCCTCCACCAAATTTCCCTCCAGCGTGAAGAACCGTCATGATAACCTCTACAGCAGGTCTTCCTGCCTTTTCATGCATTCCAACTGGAATCCCACGACCGTTATCCACCACGGTAATACTGTTATCTTTTTCAATGATGACTTGAATATGGTCACAATAGCCAGCAAGTGCTTCATCAATACTATTATCCACAATTTCCCACACTAAGTGGTGGAGCCCTTTTTCATTGGTTGAACCTATATACATCCCTGGGCGTTTTCTTACAGCTTCTAACCCTTCTAGGACTTGTATTTGGCTTTCATCATAGGCTTGTTCCGTTTGAGTCTTTTCTTCCATCGACATTTATTTCACCCACACTTTTACAAGTATTTTCGAACGATTGTTCCATCTATTCAAAACGCATTATACGCATTATTCCTCAAATAGCTCCGAGTAGTTTTCTAATTTGCTAATCGTTGATATCATACTTGCTCTTTTCTTTAACGTCAGGACAGATAGGGGACTATAATAAATAGCATCCTTTGTAATGACAATGGATTTCGCTTCATCCTCTATACTATTTTTGACCTTATCTATTTCCTTTTGATTGACTAGCATTTCTTCATTAATCGTGGAAGACGAGATAATTTGATAATCTATAATTGCAATAACGTCTTCTGATTGAATGACATGATCGCTTCCAATATGGATAAACATTTCATTCCTCCGTCCCAACGATTTTTCCATGTTCTACTCGGAATATTTCCGCTTTTTCAAGCGTCACATGATTGATACCATCCACATTAGTCGTCGATACAAACGTTTGTACTTTCCCTTGGATCGTATCGAGTAAATGGGATTGCCGATAATCATCCAATTCACTTAGTACATCATCCAGTAATAAAATTGGGT
Source organism: Radiobacillus deserti (assembly GCF_007301515.1). Lineage (GTDB taxonomy): Bacteria > Bacillota > Bacilli > Bacillales > Amphibacillaceae > Radiobacillus > Radiobacillus deserti. The sequence goes on along the minus strand of NZ_CP041666.1, from coordinate 4,048 downwards.
ATTCCCCAACCTCATTGTGAATTAGTTCTATTTCCGCTAGTTTTAATGACAAAGCGGTCGTTCGTTGTTGTCCTTGTGAGCCATAGGTCTGTACATCTTTATCATTCACATAAAAGATCAAATCATCTCGATGAGGACCGATTAAAGTAGTTCCTCGCTCTACCTCTCGTGATTCAACTTCTTTGAATTTTTCTAAAAATATACTAGTTATTTTTTCCTTATTATGGCTTTCTGATACATCTATTGAGCATTGATAGCTAATCTCTAAGTTCTCTAAACCTCGACTGATTCCTTGATGAATCGGGTTTGCCCATTTTCTCAACAGTTCTAAAAACAAAAAACGTTTTTCTATAATAACAGCAGCATGCTCCGTTAACTGATCCGTTAACACATGGAGCATTGTTCGATCTCCATTGGGCTTGCGCTGAAGTTCTTTGAGTAAAGAATTCCTTTGTTTTAAAACCTTTTGGTACTGACCAAGATGATGAATATAGACGGGTTGGACTTGCCCAATTTCCATATCAATAAATCGTCTTCGAATTTGCGGGCTTCCCTTTACAAGGTTTAAATCCTCTGGGGCAAACATGACAATATTTAATGCCCCGATATAATCACTTAATCTCCGTTGTTCTATATGATTTAGTTTTGCTTTTTTCCCTTTTGCAGAAAAAACAATCTCAAGCGGGAACGTCCGATTTCTTTTAAAAACACTACCTTCTATTTTAGCATATTCCGCATCCCATTGAATCAATTCTTTGTCTCTAGGAGTTCGGTGCGATTTAGAGAATCCAAGCACATAAATAGCTTCCATCAAGTTGGTTTTACCTTGAGCATTCTCACCAATTATCACATTGATTTTATCATCAAAATGAATGTCTAAATGCTCATAATTGCGATAATGTTTAAGGGTTAATTCGCGTATGTGCATAGTATTACCCTTTCCACTTATTGTTGTACGACTTGGAAGGTGCCTATGCCTTCCACCGTTACCTTATCACCAGGATAAAGTTTTCGACCTCTTCGATTCTCGAATTCATCATTAACAAAAACACCATTTTCTGCTAAAAACATTTTTACCATTCCACCTGACTCCAAAATATTAGCCAATTTCAAAAATTGGCCAAGCGGAATATATTCTGTATGAATTTCAATTTGTTCCATCATTTCGTATCACCTATTTTTTTAGCCTTCATTTTATTTTACTAAAGATTTAACCAGAAGAAAAGAAATGGAAGAAAAGCTAACTTTTATTTGTTAGTATATTCATAAATTTACATTTTTAGTAAACGTCCTATAAGAATATTTTTACCATATAAAAAGAAAAGCTCTTATCGCTATCGAGTAACGATAAGAGTGTTTTTATTAATAGGTTCTTACTGGTAATATTAGCTGTAGTATTTGATCGTTATCCATCGGACGGATAATAAATGGACGCATCGCACCAGTGAACTCAATTTTTACTTGGTCACTATCAATTGCTTTTAAAGCATCCATCATGTATTTCGCACTAAAGGAAATTTTTAGTTCTTCTCCTTCGATGGATTTTGCTGTAATTTCTTCTTCTACTTTTCCTACCTCAGGAGAATTACTACTAATTTCTACTTGATTGCCATCTTTTGTTTGGAAACGAACAACATTGTTTCGACTTTCTTTGGCTAGAAGGGAAGCACGATCAATCGCTTGTAACAACTCTTTTGTCGGACTGTAAACAATGGTCTTACTTTGCTCAGGTATTAATCGAGATGTTTCTGGATAATTACCATCTAATAATCTAGATAGGAAAAATACGTGTTGTGTTCGGAATAAAATCTGATTTTCCGTCACGCTTATTTCGATACTATCCTGAGAATCTTCAATAATTTTATTTAATTCATTTAAACTTCTACCAGGTACCACGACACTGGAAATCTGTGGGAGTGATTCTTCAGATTGAAGTGGAATTTTTCTTGATGCTAGACGGTGACTATCTGTTGCCACAAAGCTTAAGGACCCGTCTTCAATACTCATGTTGACTCCTGTTAAAATTGGTCGCGTTTCAATAGTGGAAACAGCAAATACAGTTTGCTTAATCAATCCTTTTAACAAATCAGATGGGATTTCAAAGCTATTTTCCGTATGCAGTTGTGGCAATTGTGGATATTCGTCTGCATCTAATCCATTCAAATGAAATTCTGCACTTCCAGATCGAATTGTCACTTGTAAGTTTGTATCTGATTCCATTTCCACTGTTTTTTGTGGAAGCTTTCGAACGATTTCAGGGAAATATTTAGCTTGTAAGACAATACTTCCAGGTTCGATTTGTTCAACATATATTACTCCGTTTTCCTCCACTGGTATAAAGGATTCAATAGAAATATCGGAATCACTTCCTGTTAACTTAATTCCTTCATAGGATACCTCTATTTTTATTCCACTTAAAATAGGGATTGTCGTTCTAGAAGAGATGGCTTTCATAACATCTTGAACACTGTTCATTAACTGATCACGTTGGATTACAAATTTCATAAATAAAAATCCTCCTAAAGGAAGTCATATATATTATTTATTATTAATAAAATAATAGTAGTAATAGTAATAGAGACTGTGATTATGTGGATAACTTTAAAAGATTATCGTTATAACTAAAAAGTCCCTTGTGGATAATTTGTTGATAGTTTGTCATAGTTTTTCACATTATTCACATGTGGATAGTTTAAAATGACTTTAAGCTTTCTTTAATATCTTCTATTTCTCGTTGTAATAGTTGATCATCACTAATCATTTTGGAGATTTTCTCATGTGCATGGATTACGGTTGTATGGTCTCGTCCACCAAATTCCTCTCCTATTTTAGGAAGAGAGAAATCCGTAAGTTCTCTTGATAAATACATGGCAATTTGTCGAGGGAATGCAATGGATTTTGTCCGTTTTTTCGCAGCAAACTCCTCTAGCTTTATATTATATTTTTCTCCAACAATCTCTTGAATCGCTTGAATAGTAATCACTCTCGGTTTTGAACTCGGGATGATATCCTTTAATGCCTCAGCTGCTAGAGATGCATCTATATCTTTATTAATAAGAGATGAGTAGGCAACTACACGAATAAGTGCTCCTTCCAATTCTCGAATGTTCGTATCAATTTGATTTGCGATATAAAGCATAACTTCATTAGGTATATCTAAGCCTTCAGCACGGGCTTTCTTCCGAAGTATTGCAATTCTTGTTTCCAAATCAGGTGGTGTTATATCCGTTATTAATCCCCACTCAAAACGAGAACGTAGGCGATCCTCTAAAGTAGGAATCTCTTTCGGAGGACGGTCACTAGATATGACAATTTGCTTACTTTCTTCATGCAGCGTATTAAATGTGTGGAAAAATTCTTCTTGTGTTTGTTCTTTTCCTGCTAGAAATTGAATATCATCAATTAATAGAACATCTACGTTCCGGTATTTATTACGGAAGTTGACTGCTTTATTATCTCGAATAGAGTTAATAAACTCATTTGTAAATTTTTCTGATGATAAATAAACCACTTTTGCAGAAGGGTTATGGTCTAATACATAATGGCCAATCGCGTGCATTAAGTGAGTTTTTCCAAGGCCTACGCCTCCATAAATAAAGAGGGGGTTGTACGCTTTAGCGGGTGCTTCTGCTACAGCTAAAGATGCAGCGTGAGCAAATCTATTTCCAGATCCAATAACAAATGTATCAAATGTGTATTTGGAGTTAAGCATAGATTTAGGTGATTCATTGCTCGTTTGTGCAGAAGTTTGATCAGGTGCCTTTTTAGCAGCTGGCTTTACTTGATCTACATCACTTTCTACTTCTGGAATAATAAATTTGGTCTTTAAATTTGCACCAGTCACTTCAAATAAAGCATCGGAAATAAGTGTTGTATATCGGCTCTCTAGCCAATCTCTAGCAAACTCATTAGGAGCTGAAATGACTAAAGTATCATCCTCCAAAGAATCTGCCTTTGTGTTTTTTAGCCAGGTATCGAAGCTAGGTTTACTTATTTTTTCTTGTATAGACTGAAGTGTGCTTGACCATAGCTCGGCTATATTTTCCAA